>NZ_RIBZ01000783.1:0-12230 GCF_003721215.1 Streptomyces botrytidirepellens | reverse complement strand
GCCCGGGGGCGTGCGCGCCGCGCAGCAGCGCGTCCGGGGTGTCCGCGCCGGGCAGGGCCAGCCCGACCCCGGAGACGACGACGGCGGTGCCGGGCGCGCGCGGCGCAGGGAGTGCGTGGAGTGCGTGGAGTGCGGTCATCAGGATGCCCTCTCCACTATGGCGACGGCGTTGACCCCGCCGAACCCGAACGCGTCGATCTGGGCGAACCGCAGCCCCTCCACATCGGCCGGATACGGTTCCCTGACGAACCGGAAATCCGCCGCCTCGGGCAGCGGATCGGTGAGGCCGAGGGTCGGCGGGACCCGGCCCGAGGTCAGCGACTTCAGCGCGACGATCAGGCTGACCAGGCCCGAACTGCCCGAGGTGTGGCCGGTCATGGACTTGATCGCGGTCATCAGCGGCGTCGTCACATCGGCGCCGAAGACCTCGGCTATGGCGGTCGCCTCCGCGCTGTCGTTGAGGTGCGTCCCCGTGCCGTGCAGCAGCACCAGGTCGATCTCGCCGGGGGTGACGCCCGCCCGCTGCTGGGCCTCGTGCACCGCCCGTACGATGCCCTGCGCGTCGGGCGCGGTGACATGGCGGGCGTCGCAGTTCATGCTGACGGCGCGCAGTCTGCCGAGCGCGCCGGAGCGCGCGCCGGACTCCTCCCGGCGCAGCACCACCGCGGCGGCGCCGTCGCCCATCAGCACGCCGCGGCGCTCCCGGTCGAACGGCCGGACCCGGTCGGGCGGTTCGGCGTTCACCCGGTCCAGCAGGCCGTACATGGACTCGGTGAGGGTGTCGACACCGGCCACGATCACGGTGTCCTCGGCGCCGGTGGTCAGCAGGTCGCTGCCGAGGGCGAGGGCGTACAGCGAGGCCGAGCACGCCCCCGCGAAGGTGTGGGTGTGCTCCGCGCCGAAACGTTCTCGCAGCGCGGTGCCGAAGTGCAGCCGCCCCCCGGTGTCGAACGCGGTGCCGTCGCGCCAGGCCAGCTCCGCCGAGCGCAGCTCGCGCAGCCCGGTGCCGACGAGGACGGGCACCCCGCTCAGGTCCTCGCCGAGCCCGGCCTGCCGCGCCGCCTCCCCGACGGCGCGCAGCAGCCAGGCGGTGGCCCGGCCGGGCACGTCGGCGCCGGGCCCCGGCCGGTCGTCGATCTCGTACGCGTGCCGCCCCCGGTAGCGGTCCGGGTCGAAGCCGCGCAGTTCACCGAGTCCGCTGGTGCCCGCGCACAGGGCCGAGAAGACCTCGTCGACGCCCTCGCCCACGCTCACCACGGCGCCCGCGCCGGTCACCAGCTGACTCATGTCCTTAATTCCAGTCCGTGCCGCGCTTGCCGAAGATCACGACGGCGTTGTTGCCCCCGAAGGCGAGCCCGTTGTTCTGTACAACCCTCAGCTCGGCGTCCACGGCCTCGTTCGGTACGACGTCGAGGCCGCACTCCGGGTCGGTCTCCACGTGGTTGATGGTCGGCGGGATGAACCCCTCGGTGAGGGCCAGCGCGCAGGCGATGGAGGCGAGCGCCCCGGCGGCGCCCATGGAGTGGCCGATCATCGACTTGATGGACACGGTGCGCGGCGGGGCGGCGTCGCCGAAGACCTGGCGGATGGCGCGGGCCTCGGTGATGTCGTTGGCCCGGGTGCCGGTGCCGTGCGCGGAGATGAAGTCGACCTCCTCCGGCTTGATCCGGGCGTCGTCCAGGGCGAGCCGCATGCAGCGGGCCACGCTGTCCTGGTTGGGGGCGACGGGGTGGTCCGCGTCGCAGTTGAGGCCGTAGCCGAGGACTTCGGCGTAGATGCGGGCGCCGCGGGCCAGCGCCGATTCCAGGCTCTCCAGGACGAGGACGCCCGCGCCCTCGCCGGTGAGGATGCCCTTGCGGTCCTTGTCGAAGGGCTGGCAGCGCTCGGGCGCTATGGTGCCCAGCCGGTAGAAGCCGGTGAACGTCTTGCGGCACAGCGCGTCGGCGCCGCCGCACAGGGCGACCTCCACGTCCCCGCCGCGGATCGCGTCGTAGCCGTAGCCGATGGCGTAGTTGCCTGCCGCGCACGCCGTGGGGAGGGTGACCGCCTCCGTCCGGCTCAAGCGGAACTCCTCGGCGATGACGGCCGAAAGCCGCCCGGCGGGCACCCGGCGGGCGACGGTGGGGTCCATCCGCTCGGGCCCCAGGTCGACTTCCGTCTCGACGAGCTGGTCCAGGTCGCCCGATTCCCCGTCGGTGGTGCCGATGGAGATCAGGGACGGGACGGCGCGCAGCGCGTCCTCCGCGATACCTGCGTCGGCCACCGCCATGCGGGCCGCCGCCACCGAGAACTGGCTCGCCCGGCCCAGGTTCCCGATGTCCAGATGGCGGATCCACCGCCCGGGTTCGAAGTCCGGGACCTCGCATGCCATCGCATGCTCGAAACCCTCGGTGTCGAACGCGGTGACCGGCCGTGCCGCGCTCTTCCCCGCGCGCAGTCCGGCGAGAAATTCCGCGGCGCCGATGCCGATGCCGGACACCGCCCCGAGACCGGTGACGACGACCCTGCGACCCGACTCACCACGCATATCGCCCTGCCTTCCGAGGAGTCCGCCGAGGGCCCCGTCACCAGCCGGCCGCGTCGGAAACAACCTCGTAGACGCCCTTGAGGTTCACCATCCGGCCCAGCTCGGACTGGTCGATGACCACGTTGAACGTTTTTTCGAGCGCCGCAAGTATTTCAATGGCACGCAGCGAATCCGCGTCATGCTCTTCTTTGAAGAGGCTGGTCTCCGTGACCTCGTCCGGGTCGATCTCAAGGATATCGGTGACGATTTCCTTGATGGTTTCCCGACGCTCTTCGACGATGGCGGCCATTACCGCGCACCTCCATTTTCGGCATGGGCAAAGCGACGACTGCCGATGACGCTATGCGGCGGTTCGGGGGGCGACAAGCCCCGAGTCCACTACCTGTCACACCGCCTGTGAACCCAACCGCACGACAACCACGGCTGTCATAAAGCTGCACTGCGCAGCCGGTTACCGGAACGTCAGGATGCCCAATCTGCAGCAAGCTGCCACGGTGATGCCCGCAGACCGCGCAAATCGTCCTGAACCCGACTACCCGACTACCCGTCACAGCATTCGACTAGTCGCGCTCCGCCTCCATGAGCCCCGCGCGCACGGCCCGCACCCCGGCCTGGAAGCGCGACTCCACGTTCAGGTCCCGCATGATGTCCGCCACGTAGCGCCGGTACGTACGCACCGAGAGCCCCAGCTTCCGGGCGGCCGCGTCGTCCTTGTAGCCCTCGGCCATCAGCGTCAGCACCTCGCGCAGCACCCGGCCGCGCGCCCCGCCCTCGAACGACAGCGGCCGCATCGGGCGCTGCGCGGTGTCCCACATCCCGCACAGCAGCCGGTGCAGCATCGCGGCCACCGTCGAGTTCTGGATCATCGAGGCGCGGGAGCCGCCGGGGTCGCCCGGGGAGCGCTCGGGTGCGATCACCGCCGCGCCGTCCACCACCACCAGCTCCTGCCGCGCGGAGCCGCACACCCGCACCTCCAGCCGCGGCACCGTGCCGACCGTGCGCTGCCACATCACCCCGCGGATCACCCGCGGCGGGCACAGCATCCGGATCCGCACGCCCTTGCCGGACAGCTGTGCGAGCGTCTGCGCGACCAACCGCGCATGGTCCTCGCAGGTCACCTCCGGCAGGCTCCAGATCACGTCACGCTGGGCACGCAGCACCAGCCGTGCCACCCATCCCGCCACGACCTCGCCGTCCACCGGCAGTTCCGCGGTCGCCGAGGCGAGCACGCCGCGGCGGTGGTGGGTCACGGCGGACTCGATCAGCCGTAACGCCTGGCCGAGGGCTTCCTCCAGGTTGTCCGACCTGGCTTCCGGCTCCATACGAACCGCTCTCCTTGTGCCCGTCGCGCCGTCAATACCGTCGATACCCTCGATAGGCGTACGGTCATTTGGTTGAATTCCAAAATGGCTCAAAGGACACCCCCCGTTCCCCGATCGAGGCACAGTAACGAGCCATCTGCCGAAACGGCAAGGAACATCATGGCTCAACGGGCCGTCAACGGGGTAAATATCATCGCCCTTCAGCGGAGGAAGACCCTCCAACGGGGTCAAGGGGCTGCGCCCCGCCTCGGCAGATTGGTAACTTCCTCTTTGAGCCAGCAAGCCTTGAGCCAGCAAGCCGTCCCTTGCCGTACGAGCGCGGACCCCCCACCCTTCAGTGGTCCCCGAAAGGCGCCGCCCCCATGGCTGCACAGAACACCGCGATCACCGACACGGCACCGGCGGGCGCCGCACAGTCGCCCACCGGCCGCCAATGGCTCGCTCTCGCGGTGCTGGTCTTCTCCCAACTCGCGGTGTGGCTCGACAACACGGTCCTCAACGTCGCGCTCAAGACACTGGCCGACCCGGACGAGGGGCTCGGCGCCAGCCCCAACCAGCTCCAGTGGAGCATCAGCTCCTACACGCTGGTCTTCGCGGTGCTCCTCTTCACCGGCGGGGTGCTCGCCGACCGCTACGGCCACCGCAATCTGCTGCTCACCGGCATGCTCGTCTTCGGCGGCGCCTCCGCCTGGGCCGGGTACGCGGGCTCGGCCACCGAACTCATCGTCGCCCGCGGGGCGATGGGCGTCGGCAGCGCCCTGATCATGCCCGCCACGCTCGCGCTGATCGCCCAGGTCTTCGACGAACGCCACCGCGCGACCGCCATCGCCATCTGGTCCGGCTCCAGCGGCATCGCGATCGCCACCGGGCCGATGCTCAGCGGGGCGCTGCTCGACCACTTCTGGTGGGGGTCGGTCTTCCTCGTCAACGTGCCGATCGTCGTGCTGTGCGTGGCCGGTTCGCTGGTGTTCCTGCCCGGCGCGGCCGCCAAGGTGCGGCAGAAGTTCGACCCGCTGGGCGTGGTGCTCTCCACCGTCGGCCTCTTCGCCATCGTCTGGGCCGTCATCGAGGGCGGCCACCGCAACGACTGGAACGATCCGGCCATTCTCGGCGCGTTCGCCGTCGGCGCGATCCTCGTCCTGGTGTTCGTCCTGGTCGAACTGCGGGTCGCCAACCCCAGCTTCGACGTCCGGCTCTTCCGCAACAGCCGGTTCACCGGCGCGAGCGTGGCCGTGATGCTGACCTTCTTCGGCCTCAACGGCTCGATGTACTACACGAGCTTCTATCTCCAGGGCGTCCACGGGCAGACCCCGCTGGAGTGCGGGCTGTCCATCGCCCCCGTCGCCATCGGCGTGCTGCTGGGCGCGCCCCTGTCGGCGAAGCTGGTACGGGCGTACGGGGTGCGCCGCGTCGTCACCGTCGCCATGCTCATCGCCACGACCGGCTTCTTCGCGTACGTCTTCCTCGACGAGCACAGCGGGCTGGGCCTGTTCTGGGTCTTCCTCATCCTCCAGGGGCTCGGCATGGGCGCCGCCGTCGCCCCCACCACCGAGGCCATCATGTCCGTCCTGCCCGCCGACCGCACCGGCGCCGGGTCCGCCGTCAACAACGCGATGCGGCAGATCGGCGGCGTCCTCGGGGTCGCCGTCCTCGGCTCCGTCCTCGCCGGTGTCTACCGCGGCGAGATCAGCCCCAAGCTGGACGGCCTGCCGCCGGGCGCGGCCGGTGCCGCCGAGGAGTCCCCCGAGGCCACCCGGCTCATCGCCGGTCGGCTGCGGATGCCGCGGCTGTCCGACTTCGCCGACCAGGGATTCGTGCACGCCATGCACGTCGCCGCCGTGGTCGGCGCCATCGCCGCGGCGGCCGGCGCGGTCATCATCTGGTGGACGTTCCGGCGGGCGACGTACGCCGAGGGCGCCCGCTGAGCCCGCTGACGGCCCGTGATCCTTTCCTTGCCTCCCCGGGGGTACGGGCATAGCCTCCCGGCACAACGTCCGTAATCCGGAGGGCTGTTCCCATGCGTACAGCGGTCATCACCGCGGCAGGCGAGGTCGAGTTAAGACGGATACCCGTGCCCGACGTCGGGGACTCGGAAGTCCTGGTGCGCATCGCGGCGTGCGGCATCTGCACCATGGAGGCCAACCTGTACGCCGGGCGCATGACCGTCTACCCGGCCGCCGCCGGACACGAGATCTCCGGCTGGGTCGAACGCGTCGGCGCCACCGCCGCCGGACTTGAGGACATGCCCGCCGTCGGCGCCCTCGTCACCCTCGACGGCCTCCCCCGCTGCGGCGCCTGCCGCGCCTGCCGCCGCGGCCAGTCCGCCATCTGCGTCGCCCTCCAGGGCCGGGTGCGCGAGGCGGACGGCGCGATCGCCATGGGCGCCGGGCTCGCCGACCACATCGTGCTCCCCGCCTCCCGCGTCTGGTCGGTCGGCGACACCGACCCGGCGGTCGCCGCCATGGGCGAACCGCTCGCCTGCGTCGTCCACTCCCTGCGCCGCGGCGGCTTCCGCGCCGGGGACCGGGTGACCGTCATCGGCGCCGGGTACATGGGCCATCTCCACCTGGCCGTGGCCCGCGAGCTGGGGGCGCGCGGGGTCGCGGTCGTGGAGCGCGACGAGGAACGCCGCACGGCGGTCGCGGCGGCGGGCGCCGACGCTGCCGTACGCCCCGACGACGTCGCCCGACTCCCCGCCGCTGACGTCGTGTTCGTCACCATCGCCAGCGCCGAGTGCATCGCCGCCGCGCTCGCCGCCGTGGCCGACGGCGGAACGATCGTCCTCTTCGGCGGCGCCCCCGACGGCCCGCCCGCCGAGCTCCCCGGGTACGAGGTGCACCGCCGCCAGCTCACGGTGACGGGCTCCTTCAGCCACGAACCGTCCGACTGGCGCACAGCCGCCGAACTCCTCCGCGCCGGCTCCCTGGCCCCCCGCCTGGAGGGCCTGGTGACGGCGCGGTACGGCCTGGACGAGGTGGAGAAGGCCCTGAAGCAGGCCTCGGAGACCCCGGTCTACCGAGTGGTCGTCACCCCGTAGCCCCGGCGGCCGGTGGGCCACGAACGCCCCGTTCCGGCGGCACGGGACATACGCCCCACCCACCCGGCACCGGGCCCGTCACCCGTACCCACCCGCCGGGAGCGACCTCACCCCCGACAAACGGGGCACCCGCCACCGGCACCGGAAACACGTCCCCGCCACCTGACACGCAACCCCGCTACGCGGCACCGAACACGCGACCCCGCCCCGGAGGAGCGGACCGTCGCCCGTACCCACCGACAGGAGCGGCCCCCGCCCGGCGAACCCGGGGCACGCCCCTCCCCCGCCAACAGCAAGCGCGCGGAGCCAGGGGCAGCGCCCCACCACCCGACACCAGACATACAGCCGACCCCGCAGCACCTGGCACACGCCCCCACCACCCGACACGCAGCACCGCCCCGGATAGGCGGGCCGTCCCCTAGCAACCCCGTAGGGGCGGCCCCCCACCCCGCAACAGCAGGCACACGCACCCGGCACCCGACGCCGAGCAGGCGTCACCGCCCCGGCGAGGGCGGATCGCCGCCCCCACCACGCAGCACCGGCCGCACGCCCCCGCCGCCCGGCACCGGGCACGCGGCACCGCCCCGGAGGGGCGGGGGCGCCCGTGCCTCACGCGGCAAGGGCGGGGTCCAGGGGCGTTGCCCCTGGGTCGGGAAGGGGCGGGGTGGGGAACAACAACCGAAAGGACCACCTTGCGCATCGGCGTCCAGCTCCACCCCCAGCACACCGGCATCCAGGAACTCCGCGCCGCCTGGCGGCAGGCCGACGCCCTCGGCGTCGACTCGTTGTGGACCTGGGACCACTTCCTCCCGCACACCGGCGACCCGGGCGGCACCCACTACGAGTGCTGGTCGCTGCTGTCCGCGATGGCGGTCGAGACCCGGCACGCCACCATCGGCCCCCTCGTCACCTGCACCGCCTTCCGCAATCCGCACCTGCTGGCCGACATGGCCCGCACCGTGGACCAGCTCAGCGGCGGGCGGCTGGTGCTGGGGCTGGGGGCGGGGTGGTTCGAGGCCGAGCACACCGAGTACGGCATACCGTTCCCCGGTCCGGCCGGGCGCATGGACGCGTTCGCCGCCTCGGTCGCGGCCGTCAAGGAGCGGCTGGCCAAGCTCAACCCCGGCCCGGCGGGACCCCTTCCGCTGCTCATCGGGGGCGCGGGCAGACGCCGCACCTTGGAGCTGGTGGCCCGCGAGGCGGACTGGTGGAACTGGTACGGCTGGGCCGCCACCGACCCGGTCGCCGAGTTCCGCGAGCTGAACCGGGCTCTGGACGAGTGGTGCGAGCGGGTCGGCCGCGACCCCGGGCAGGTGGCCCGTACGGTCATGGTCAACCCGGACCAACTGCCGCTGGCCGAGGGGTTCGCAGAGGCCGGTGCGGTGCACCTCGTGCTGTCGCTGCCCGCCCCGTACGACCTGGGGGCGGTCGAGAGCCTGCTCGCGCTGCGCGCCGCGCTCACCCCATGAAACGGGAACCCCTGGGGCACCGCTTCACCCTGCTCATGGGCGCCCTGCTGGTCTCCACCCTCGGCAACGGCCTGTGCTTCCCGTTCACGGCGATCTACATCAGCGGGCTGCTGGACCTCGGCGCCAGGGCCGCGGGCGGGTACTTCATCGCGATGGCCGTGGCCAGCTTCGCCGCGGCCCTCGTGGGCGGCCCGCTGGCCGACCGGCGCGGGCCGCACCGGGTGGGGGTACTGGGCGGGGCGGCGCTCGCCGCCGGGTACGGGCTGCTGGCCCCGGCCGACACCACCTCCCTGGTGCTCGCCTCGGGGGCGTGCGTGGGCGTGGGCTTCGGGCTGTTCTACGCGTCGATCGTGGGCGTCGTGGACGCGGCCGTTCCGGAGAGCGGCCGCCGTACCGCGTTCTCCGTCCGGCACATCGTCAACAACGTCGGCATCGGGGTGGGTTCGGTGGCCGCGGGGCTCGCGCTCCAGGGCGCGCACACCCCGACCGGCACGCTCCGCTGGCTGTACCTGGCCAACGCGCTGGCCGCGCTCCCCCTGATCGCGGCGATCTGGTACGTACGCCCCCGCACCACGGGGCAGGCCACCCCGGCGCAAGCCCCGGCCGCCGACGGGACCACGTACCGCACGCTCCTCCACGCCCGCCCCATGGCGCTGCTGATCGTCGCCCAGGCCCTCTTCGCCATCGTCGGCTTCACTCAGATCGAGGCCACGGTGCCGCTGCTCCTGCACGACGACATGGCCGTCACCCTGGGCTGGGTGAGCGCTGTCGTGGCGGCCAACTCCTTCGCCCTGGTCGCCCTCCAACCACTCCTGAGCCGCTGGCTGGAGCGGCTGCCGGAGACCGTGAGCCTGGCCGCCGGGCCGGTGCTGTGGGTGGCGGCGTTCGGCTGCGGGCTCGGCGCGGCGCTGGCCGGGGACGGGGCCGCGCCGGTCCTCCGCTACGGGCTGCTGCTGGCGTTCGCGGTGGTCTTCGCGGCGGGCGAGTTGACGTACTCCTCGGCGTTCTATCCGCTGCTGCTGCGCTGGTCCGGCGAGGCGGCCGTGGGGCGGGCGAGCGCGCTGGCCTCCCTCGCCTGGAACCTGGGCACGGCGACCGGGCCGCCGATCGGGCTGTTCGTGGTCGCCCACCTCTCGGCGACGGGCAGCTGGACCGCGCTCGCGGCCGGTGCCGGGGCCGCCTTCGCGGTGGCCGCCGCACTGCACCGGCGCGCGGCGGCCGTCCCTCCCGCGATCGACCAGGGTGGCCAGGGTGACCGGAGCGACCGGAGCGGCTAGGACTTCGGCAGATAGCCGTTGTCGTACGCGTCCTCAGGGGTGACCGTCTTCTCCAACAGCCCCTGGTCGTACATGAAATCGGCCATCCGGGTCCAGGTCTGCGGATCGTTGACGCCGACCTCGCCCTGGTCCGTCTTCATCATCGGCATCGTGGCCTTGAGGACCGCCATCGCGTTCTTCTTCTGCTTTTCGCCGCGCAGCCCCGGTACGTATTTCTCGCTGAGCTTGATGGTGTCGTGCGGGTTGTCCATCGCGTAGCGCAGCCCGCGCAGCGACGCCGCGACGAACTTCTTCATGTCGTCGCCGCGCTTCTCCAGCACGTCTTTCTTGGCGCCCAGACCGACCCCGACCAGCGGATCACCCTTGTCGCCGGAGTCGAGCGTAATCGCCCGGACCTCCTTGCCGGCCTCCTCGAAGGAAATGGCGTCGTTGTTGAGATAGCCCATCACGCCCTCGACCTTGTTTCCGGTCAGGGCCGCCTGCTGGGTGAATCCGATGTTCTGGATCTTGGCCTGCTTCGGGGAAAGTCCGCCCTCCTTGAGAAGGGCGAGCAGACCGAAATACGTCTCGCCGAAGGGACCGGGTGTACCGATCTTCCGGCCCTTGAGGTCGGCCGGTTTCCTGATGTCGGAGTCCTTGGGCACGATCAGGCCCACGGGGTATTTCTGGTAGAAGGTCGCGATGTCCACGACGGGCAGATTCTTGGCGGCGCGTGCCTGGAGCATCTCGTCGCCGCCCGCGTAGACGACGTCCTCCTTGCCCGACGTCAGGGCCCCGAAGAGGTCCTCGGACGCGCCGTGATGACGTAGCGTCACCTTCAGCCCGGCGTCCTTGTAGTAGCCCTTCTCGGCGGCCACGTAGAAGGGCGAGAACTGGATGTTCGGGGTGTAGGTCAGCCCTACGGTGATGCTCTTGCCGCCCTTGCCCCCCGCGTCCTTCGGCTCCTCGGCGCATGAGGTCAGGGTGGCCGCGGCCACCACCGACACGAGAGCCGCCCCCAGAACCCGCTGTCTGAGGGCACCCCTCATGGTCGTCTGCACAGAACGCACGTACTTCTCCTCGAGAATCGACTCGTGAATCGGATGCGACCGGCCGCTCACCGGTCAGTCACGCTGTGCGAGCCGCTCGACCAGCCGGACCACGCCGTACAGACCGGCGGCGAGCAGGGCGAGCATGACGAGTGTGGAGAACAGGCCGATGGTGTCGGCCGCCTGGCGCTGCACCGACAGCAGCTGCCCCAGGCCGTCGCCGCCCATGACGAACTCCCCGACGACCGCGCCGGTGATGGAGAGCGTGAGCCCGTTGCGCACCCCGGCGAGGATGCTGGGCAGGGCGAGCGGAAGCTCGATGTACCAGAACATGCCCCACCACCCCACGCCGTCCACGCGGGCGGCGCCCAGCACCTCGGGGTCCAGGGCGCGCAGCCCCAGCACGGTGTTGACGAGGATGGGGAAGAAGACGAGGAGCGCGCACAGCACCGCGATCGGCAGCAGTCCGTAGCCGAGCCACAGCGCCAGCAGCGGGGCCAGCGACACCGCGGGCACGGCCTGCGACGCGGCGATGTACGGCTGGAGCGCGGCGGCCGCCAGGTCGCTGCGGGCGATGAGATAGCCGAGCGGCAGCGCCACTCCGATTCCCATACCGCTTCCGGCCAGCGCTTCTCGCACGGTCTCCCAGGTGTAGTCGACAAGGGAATCGTGCAATACCTGGTCGATGAAATACCGGGCCAAGTCCACCGGCCCCGGAAGGTAGAACTCCGCCACCGCTCCGGTACGGGTCACAATGTCCCAGACGAGAAGCAGTGCCAGCCCGAATACGAGCGGCGGAAGCACTCCCCGGAACATGGCCCCCGTGCGACGCCCGCCGCCGCTCTCGCGGGTCTTTCGCACCCGCGGCGGCCGGGGGGAATGCGGCTCACGCCGCGGCATCACCGCTTCCGGCTCACCGCGCGCTACCGCCGTGGCCGCCGTACCGCTCCCGTACCCCTCACCCATCCCCAAATCCCCTTGCATTACCGGCGGTTGCCAGATCGCGGCACGCCCGCGTGCAACCTATCCCCAGCGCACACCGGTTCACAATGTCGATGGGAAAACGAAACAATTCCGAGGCCGGACTTCCCGCCATGTCCTCAGCGGTCCCCGAGAATGCCCAGCTCGGAGGCGCGCGCCCCGGCCTGGAAGCGTGAGTTGGCGTCCAGCAGCTCCAGGATCCCGGTGACATAGCGGCGGTACGTACGCACGGAAATCGCCAGGTCGCGGGCGGCCGCCTCGTCGGTGACCCCGTCCCGCAGCCGCGCCAGCACCCGCCGCACCATCTCCGTACGGGCGCGGTTGCCGAAGTCGAGCGGGCGCGGGGCGGGGGTGGCGCCCGCCCAGATGGAGCGGAACATGCCGTACAGCGAGCCGACCACCACCTGGTCCTCGATGACCGAGGTGTGCCGCCCGTCCGCCGACTCCGTGCACACCAATGCGGTCCGGCCGTCGGCGATCACCGCCGTGGGCAGGGGCACCGGGGCGATCCGGACCTGTGCGGGGCGGGGCGCCGGCGCGGGCTCGTCCGCCGCCTCGGGCGCGGGCGAGGCCGCGGGGTCGGGCCCGG
>NZ_RIBZ01000782.1:0-12209 GCF_003721215.1 Streptomyces botrytidirepellens | reverse complement strand
CGCGCCGTCCGGGCCCCGGCACGGGCGGCGGTGCGCCCGCCGCGCGTCCGGCGCCGCGTACGCGCAAGGCGCGGCTGCGGGTCGCCAAGGTCGACCCGTGGTCGGTCATGAAGGTCAGCTTCCTGCTCGCGATCGCGCTCGGGATCTGCACGGTGGTCGCGGCGTCGGTGCTGTGGATGGTCATGGATGCCATGGGCGTCTTCAGCGCGGTGGGCGGGACCATCAGCGAGGCCACGGAGGGGCAGCAGGGCGGCGGCTTCGATCTGGAGTCGTTCCTGTCGCTTCCCCACGTCATGACGTTCACCTCGGTGATCGCCGTGATCAACGTGGTGCTGGCGACCGCGCTCGCCACGCTGGGCGCGTTCATCTACAACCTGTCGGCGGGCTTCGTGGGCGGCGTGGAGCTGACGCTCGCCGAGGACGAATAGCTGAGCGGGGACGGCCGCCGTTACCGATTTTGGGACTGGGCAGGTGGTGCGCTAATCTTTCGGTGCAGCGCGGGGCTATAGCTCAGACGGTTAGAGCGCTTCCCTGATAAGGAAGAGGCCACAGGTTCAAGTCCTGTTAGCCCCACCGGCGCGATCAGCCTGGACGGAGATCCTCCGTCCAGGCTGATTCATTTGGGTGCCCGGCGAGTTGATGACCGGATACCGCCCGAGCGATGCCGAGCATAGGTCACCGAACGGTATCGGTCGGTGTGTATCATCGGGCGCCAGAGGTCCCCTACGTCAAGAAAGAGACGAGGTAGCGCGGTGAAGAAGCTTCTCCTGGTCGCACTGGCCGCCATCGGCGGGCTCCTCGTGTACCGCCAGATCCAGGCGGATCGCGCCGAGCAGGATCTGTGGACGGAGGCGACCGACTCCGTGCCCGCAGGTTCGGGTGTGTGACCCCCACAGTCCCGTTACGAGGGCCCCGATCGCTGCAGCGGTCGGGGCCCTCGTCTTTACTCTCGCAAATAAATCGCTTGCATAAGCAAAAGTGACGTGCTGGTCGACCGGTATGCCGACCGGGACGACGAGGGGGGACGCGATGAAACACCGCAGCAGGGACAGGGCCGGTCTCACCGCGGTGGCGGCGCTGTGCGCCGTGGCGACGATGGCGGTGCAGATCCCGGTCGCGGCCGCCGACAGCCCCACGGGGGCCCGGGAGTACAAGGTCCAGGGCACCCCGGTGCACGGCGCCGGGAGCGGCGCGGACGCCCCGTCCCTGAGACCCGGCCGGACGTACGCGGACCGGCTGGGACCCGGCGAGAAGCGGTTCTACGGCGTCGACCTCGACGCGAAGTCCGCCGCCTACGTCTCGGCGGTCGCCGCGCCCCGGCCGGGCGCGGGCGTCGTCTCGTACCGCGACGGCGTCACGGTGACGCTGAAGAACTCCGCGGGCGGGATCTGCGACACCGTCCCCCGACGGATCGACACGAAGGGGGTCGCCTATCCCCTCGCCGACTACGTCACCCGCCAGACCGGCTCGGGCTCGGTGACGTCCTGCCGCGCGGCGGGCCGGTACCTGGTCACCGTGGAGCGCCAGGCGGGCTCCGCGGACCCCGACAGCTGGCCGCTGGAGCTGCGGCTGATGGTGGAGCCGCCGGTGAAGGGCGGCTCCACGGGGCAGGCTCCCGAGGGAAGTTGGCACGCCGAGCCGCCCCGGCCGCCGTCCGGCAGCGCCAGGCCGCGGCCGGGCGGCCGGGGCTTCTCCGACGCGCCGCTGGTGTCCACCGGGGTGTGGCAGGACGATTTCGAGCCGGGGGAGACGCACTTCTACCGGGTGCCGGTCGACTGGGGACAGCAGATATCCGCCATCGCCGAACTGCCCGCCGACGGGGCGGACAAGAGCACCTCGCTGCTCCAGCAGGCGATCGCCATGCGCGCCTACAACCCGGCGCGGGGGCTGGCGAAGCGGGGCACCGCCCTGGCGCAGGAGGGCGAGCGGCCGCAGACCGAGGTCAGCACCGCCCCGGCGGCGTACGGGAACCGGTACGCGAAGGCCGACTACTCGGTGCGCGCCATGAGCCTCACCGGCGGGTACTACCTGGCGGTCACGCTCAATCCCCCGAATGTGAAACCCCACTTGAGCGGCACGGTTCCGGTGACGTTGCGGCTGCGGGTCGCGGGCACGACGCATGACGGCCCGTCCTATGCCGGGAACGCGGTCAAGGCGGGCTTCGGGCTCACTGACACCGAGAAGCAGGAGGCCCGCAAGGCGGCCTCGCCGATCCAGCCCGACCCCATGGGCCGCCCGGCGGGCGAGCACCGCGCCACCCTCCGGACGGTGGCCTACACAAGCTTCGGGACGGGCTCGCTGCTGCTGATCGGGCTGGGCGTATGGATCCTGACCGCCCGGCGCCGCGCCGCGGACGGCCCGGGGGGTGGGCCGGGGGTTGGTCCGGGGGATTGGGCGGAAACGGCGGATCCGACGACCGGACAGCACCGGTACGGGCCGCCGCCCGCCTGGTAGTTCGGCTCGCTGGTTCAGCTCACCGGTCAGCCCGCTGGTTCAGGCCGCTGGTCAATCCGCTGCTTCAGCCTGCTGGTTCAGCCTGCGGCGACCAGTGCCCACGCCCCCACGGCGAAGCACAGCACCGCGACGATCAGGATCAAGACCGTCGTCTTCCGGGACGGCCCCCGCCGCCGCGCGGCGGGGGTGGGAACCCGGGGGCGCTGAGCGGTGTATGCACGGGTGAGGGGGTAGTCACGCGGCGCCGACAGGGGCGCGGCGGCCGGTACGGGCGTGGGAGCGGGGGCGGGCGTATGAAGGTGCGCGGGCTGGGGGGATGGGCCCGGCTGTCCGGGCTGTTGTGGGCCCTGTGGCTGGTGTGCGGGCGGCTGAGGCGGCTGCGGGAGCGGCGCCGCGGTCGACGGGGTCGGCGGCTGCTGCGGGGGCTGAGGGTGCGGTGTCGGCGGGTGCTGGAGCGGCGGTGTGTGCGGAGGCGGCGTGCCGGGAGGCGCCGGGGGAGGCGATATCTGCGCGGGCGGCGTTCGCGGCTGCGGCGTCCGGGGGTGCGCTGTCTGGGGGTGCGGCGTTCGCGGTTGCGGCGGCGGGAGGGTGAAGCTGCCGGTGTCCGACATCGAGGGCGGGGCGGGCTGCTCGGCCGCGGACGGCCGGGCGTCGGGCTCGGCGGTCGGCGCGGCGGCGGGCTCGGCAGCGAGTTCGGCGGCGAGTTCGGCGGCGGGTGCGGCGGGTTCCGTCGGCTTGGTGGCGGGCGGCGAGGGGCGCGGCACCGTTCCGTTGTCCTCGGGAGGGTCGGCCTTCGCATGACGGCGGCCAGGCCGGGCCGGACCGTGCGGGCCGAACCCGGTCGGCAGCGGTCCGAGATGGTCGAAGACCTCGATCACCTCGTCGTCGAGGTCGCCCTCGGGCAGCATCTCGACCGCCGACACGAGCGCCTTGCGCGCCCCCGTGGCGGAGCGGAACCGGTCATCCGGGTCCGGCTGAAGCAGCCCGGCTATCACCTGCCACAGCGGCTCGGGCACGCCTTCGGGCGCGTGCGGCACGCCGTGCTCGCCGAACAGCTTCACGATCGCTTCCCCGTCGGGCTTGTGCCCGCGGAGCAGGTAGAGCGTCACCAGACCGACCGCGAACAGGTCGGCGGGGAAGTCCGGTTCCTCGCCCATCATCTGTTCGGGCGCGAAGTAACCGGGCGTTCCCATCACGTAGTTGGCCTCGGTGAGGCGGGGCTCGCCTTTGGTGAGCGCGATGCCGAAGTCACCCAGCCGGACATGGGGCCGACCCGTTCCGGTGGCCTCCAGCAGGATGTTTGCGGGCTTGATGTCCCGGTGGACCACGCGCTCCTCATGGACCGCGGCCAGCCCGGAGAGCAACTGGTCCAGCAGGGTGCACACATAGCGGGGCGGCAGGGGGCCGTAGTCGCCGATGAGGTGTGCGAACGAGCCGCCTGCCACCAGGTCCATGGTGAACAGCACCTTGTCGTCGTCCGCCGCCCAGCTCGCCGGTGCCAGCACATGGGGGTGGTCGATCCGCAGGGCCTGTTCCCGTACGAAGCGCAGGAGCGTATGTGCGTCGCGTTGCTGAAGCACCTTCGCCGCGACGTAACGGCGGCGGCGATGGTCCCAGACCCGCCATACGGCGCCCACGCCTCCGCGCCCGATCGGGTCCACCAGTTCGTACCGGCCCGCGAAGATCTCACCCATCGCGCCGTGCCCGCCCCGTCATCGACTCGTCAGCAGTCCATCAGCCCGTCAGCTCTGGTGCGCCTCGTAGTGCGCGACCGCCTCGGCGGTCCGCCCGGCGCCGTACACACGGAGGAACTCTGCCAGCTCGGGGTGGGTGGGGGCGAGGGAATCCGCCGCATCGATGATGTCTCCGGCGGCGGCCACGGACCGCAGCAGCGACTGGATTTCGCGGACCACGCGCCGTACGGTCGGGGCGCCCGTGCTGGCGGCGGTCTGGGTGGAGTTGAGGACCGACCCGCCGGCGGTCTTCTTGATTTCCTCCATGCGCTCCGCGGCCTCGGCGGCGCTCACCCGGCCGTCCGCCGCCTGACTGGAGAGTTCCTGGAGCGCCTGCACTCGCTGGACCACCGCAGGATTGCCGATCTTGGCGCGCTGGCCGCTCATGAGCTGGGACAGCATGGGCGCGGAGAGCCCGAGGACGGCGGCCAGGCGCGCCTGGTTGAGGCCGAGATCGTCGATGAGACGGCGAAAGAGCGCCCCCAGCGGTTCCCCGTACCAACTGCGCTGAAGCTCTCGTGCGCGCGCGGTGGCATCCTGCTGTGTTGCGTCCATCTCGCTCTCCCCTTCGCTTCGCTGCCGCGAATCTTGCGTGGCATCCTACGGAGAGCGGTACCCGCGAGCGATACCCGGTCGGGAAAGGCCGCCGGTAGCGGGTATCCTGATCGGCGAAGGGGCCTTAGCTCAGTTGGTAGAGCGCCGTCTTTGCATGGCGGATGTCAGGAGTTCGACTCTCCTAGGCTCCACTCTATGAAAGGTCTCCTGACCTGCAAAAATGCAGGTCAGGAGACCTTTTTGCATGGTGCCGTCAGCGCCGGGGCGATGGAGCGGCTGGAATGTCCGGCGGCCCGGCGCGGGGCGGCGTGCGTCTCGCGTGCGTCGGTGACAGCGGATCGAGCGGATCGAGCGATCTGTCAGAGAAGTGGTGTTGCCGCTCCCGGCATTGGCCCGCGCAACACCTGCCCGATGCCTCACGCTGTCTCACAACTCGGGCAAGCTGCCCGGGAATCGTCTGATCGGCGCGAGTCGCCGCACAGGGGGACGTAATGGGTGAACTGCATCCACTGGGGGAGAATCTGCCCGAGGAGTGCCGGGCGTTCGCCGTGGAGCTGCGGAAGCTCTTCGACGGGCTGGGGGTCTCGGTGCGCCGGTACGCCGCACGCAGGTTCCGGGACCCCAGCACGATCTCGCGCTATCTGAGCGGTACGAGAGTCCCGCCGTGGGAGTTCGTGGTCGACCTGCTGGCGGATCTCGCGGAGTGCCGGGGTTCGGCGGCCACCCCGGCCGCCATCGAGGTGGTGCGGGAGCTGCACCGGGCCGCGGTGCGCACCAGCGGGTCCCCTGGGCACGCCCTGGAGATCCTTCAGATCCAGCTGGCCGACGCGGACCGGGAGGCGCGGCGTTCCAGCGTGCACGAGGACGCGCTGGGTGAGGCGCTGCTCGACCGCCGGCACCGGATCGCCGACCTCGAGGTGCGGCTGAGCCAGACCGAGGCGGCGTGGGCGGCGGAGCGGGCCCGCGCGGACGCCCTGGAGCGGACCTTCCCGGATCACCAGGAGCTGGTCAAGGAGCGGGACCGGCTGCGGCAGGAGGTGCACCGGCTCACCGAGGAGCTGGAGGAGGTGCGGCAGCTGGGGCGGCTGGCGGAGGACCGCTGCCAGATGCTGGAGCGGCAGCTGGCCATGGTGGAGTCCCAGCGGATGGCGGCGGTCCCGCGGCAGGACGAGGAGCCCGTCGTGCCCGCGGGCCCGGCCGTGCCCGAGCCGTGCGCCGGGCCGCGGCCCAAGATCCTGGTGGTCGACGACCAGCAGAACAACCTGCTGGCCATGGAGGCGGTGCTGGCCACCCTCGACCAGGAGCTGGTGACCGCGACCTCGGGGCAGGAGGCGCTGAAGGCGTTGCTGGACCACGACGACTTCGCGGTGATCCTGCTGGATGTGCAGATGCCCGAGATGGACGGCTACGAGACGGCCGCCCACATCAAGCGGCGCCCGCGCAACCGGGACGTGCCGATCATCTTCCTCACCGCGATGGGCGCCGATCCCGAGCACACCTCGCGCGGCTACGCGGCGGGGGCGGTGGACTACATGGCGAAGCCGATCGACCCCTGGGCGCTGCGGGCCAAGGTCTCCGTCTTCACCGAATACTTCCTGGAGCGGCGCCGCTACAGCGAGCGGGAGGCCAAGGAATGAAGCCGAGGAGTGAGGCCGAGGAGTGAACGGGCCGAGGGGCGGAAAGACCGCACGGTCCTCCGCCCCTCGGCCGGGTGCGACGAAGGGTGTCGGCGCTACGACGAGGGCGTCAGCGCTGCTCGTCGTCCTTCCCGGCCTCGGCCTCCGCCTGCTTGGCCTGCACCTCGGGGTCGAGGGTGCCCTGGTCGCTGCCGTCCACCGCGGCCAGCCGCTCGCGGTCGCCCACCTCGGTCGCCGCCGGGGGCTCGACCAGCCAGTCGGGGTTGGCCTGCCGGTCCCACCACTTCCAGGCGGCGAAGACGCCGGCGCCCACCAGGCCGATGAAGGTGGCCCGCTTGGCGACGCGTCCCATACGGGCCCGGCGGCGGCGCTTGCGGGCGAGCTTCTCGATGTCGGCCGCCGTCACATGGGTGCGCAGCGCCGCGACGGCGGCGCCCGCCCGCGTGACCGCCTCCTCGCGCACCGGACCGGCGGCCGCACGTGCTCCGGCCACCGCGTGCTCGACGCGCGGCCCGGTGTAGTCGGCGGCCTGCCGCGCGGCCTTGCGGGTCCGCTTGGCGGCCCGGGTGGCGGCCGCGTCCACCTTGGGCGGCAGGGTGCCGCGGGCCTGGTTGAGTCGGGGTGCGACATGCGCGTGGTACTGGCTGCCGGCGGCGCAGCGGGCCTGGTGCGCGGCGCTGGAGACCTTCGGTGCCAGCCGTACGCGGGCTTCGTGCGCGTAATGCGTGGCGGTGTCCTTGGCCGTGCCGGCGTAGGGCGCCACCGCCTCCGCGGCGTGCAGGACGCTGTCCTTCGCGGTGCCGGTCGCGGCTCGCACGCTGTCAATGCGGGTCACGGGATCCTCCTCCTCGGTGGCGTGGTGATGCTCCGGGGTGCAGAGTGCTGAGCTGCATGTGCGCAGTTTCGTGTTTCCATCCGAAGAAAGATCATGCCTGTTTGTGGAGATCATGCCCGTTCGCAGCCCACACGGCATGCGTGAACCGGCATCCGGGTCATAGGGGAGATTCTCCCGGAAAACGCGCGGAATGGCGCGCCGCGTGCACCTTCGGCGGCTACTCGTCGCACTCGGGTCCGTGCGAGGATCAGGGCAAGGAAGCGAAAACGATGGAAGGTAGATCGTGGCCGAGCAGCTGTACGCCACCCTCAAGACGAACAACGGCGACATCGTGGTCCGGCTGCTGCCGAACCACGCCCCCAAAACCGTGAAGAACTTCGTGGAGCTCGCCGAGGGCACCCGTGAGTGGACCCACCCGGCCACCGGCAAGAAGGCCGCGGAGAAGCTCTACGACGGCACCGTATTCCACCGCGTGATCAGCGGTTTCATGATCCAGGGCGGTGACCCGCTGGGCAACGGCACCGGCGGCCCCGGCTACGAGTTCGGTGACGAGTTCCACCCGGACCTGGCCTTCAACAAGCCGTACCTGCTGGCCATGGCGAACGCCGGTCCGGGCACCAACGGCTCGCAGTTCTTCCTCACGGTCGCCCCGACCACCTGGCTGACCGGCAAGCACACCATCTTCGGCGAGGTCGTCGACGAGGCCAGCAAGAAGGTCATCGACACCATCGCGGGTGCCGCGACCAACCCGCGCACCGACCGCCCGCTCCAGGACGTCGTGATCGAGTCCGTCGTCGTGGAGACCCGGGAAGGCTGAACCCCGCACGGGAACTCCGCGCCCCGCTTGTCCGTGTGAACAAGCGGGGCGGGGGAACGCGCGCACGTCTGCGGACAGGGGGCGAAGGGACACCATGGAGGACCAGGCGGTCTGCTGTTACCGGCACCCGCAGCGGGAGACCGGCATCAGCTGTACCCGCTGTGAGCGCCCGATCTGTCCGGAGTGCATGATCAGCGCCTCGGTCGGGTTCCACTGCCCGGAGTGCGTCCGCGGTGGTGCCTCCGCCCCCGGTGAGCCCCCGGGACCCCCGCGGCGCGCGTCCGAGCCGCGCACCATAGCCGGCGGCGCGTACACCGCCGATCCGCGGCTGGTCACCAAGATCCTGATCGGCCTCAACATCGCCGTATGGCTGGCGGTGCTGGGGACCGGCGACCGGCTGGTGGACGACTTCGACCTGGTGGGCCGGGCCTACAACCCGGGCACGGCCGACATCGTGGGCGTCGCCGAGGGGCAGTGGTACCGGCTGCTGACCGCGGCCTTCCTGCACCAGGAGCCCATGCACATCGCGTTCAACATGCTGTCCCTGTGGTGGATCGGCGCCCCGCTCGAGGCCGCGCTCGGCCGCGCCCGCTACCTCACGCTCTATCTGCTGTCGGGGCTCGGCGGCAGCGCCCTGTCGTATCTGCTCGCCGCGCAGAACCAGCCCTCGCTCGGGGCCTCCGGCGCGGTCTTCGGCCTGCTGGGCGCCACCGCCGTGCTGATGCGCCGGCTCAACTACGACATGCGCCCCGTCATCGCGCTGCTCGTGCTGAACCTCATCTTCACCTTCGGCTGGTCCGGGATCGCCTGGCAGGCGCACGTCGGCGGCCTGGTGGTCGGCACGGTGGTGGCGTACGCGATGGTGCACGCGCCGCGGGAGCGGCGCGCCCTGGTGCAGCGGGGCGCCTGCGCCGTGATGCTGCTCGCGATCGTCGCGACGGTGTGGGTCCGTACGCTCCAGCTCACCGGCTGAGCGCCGGCGCTCAGCTCCCCGGGCGGTCTCGGGCGTTCGGGGAGCTCTCGGAGCGCCTCGGGCCCCTCGGGCCGTCTCGAACGGGAGTGGGTTCGGTCAGTTGTCCACAGCACGTGGTGGATCTTGCGCACCCTGTGGAGAACATCTGTGCGTTTCCGTGCTGACCTGCGTTTTCGCAGGAAGAAGCCGGTGTGAGTGATCGAACGAGACCGTTCCATCAGTCACACCGGCGTCAATGCGGCAGAGGTTATCCACAGATCTTCTGAGTTTTCCCCGCCTGTGGATAACCCTGTGGACAGGCGCTGCGGACAGCCCCGCGGAGGGGGTCTACTTCCACTGGGTGGAAACGACGAACCCCGCGGCGATGAAGCCGAAGCCGACCACGATGTTCCAGTTGCCCAGGGACTTGACCGGCATGTCCCCCGTCGTCACGTAGAAGAGGACGATCCAGGCGAGGCCGATCAGGAACATCGCCAGCATCAGCGGGGCCACCCACCGGCGGCCGCTGGTCAGGTTGATGTTGGTTGCCTGCTTCGCCGGCGGCGGCGTGAAATCGTCCTTCTTGCGGATCCGTGACTTCGGCACGAGGAACTCTCCTGTCGATGCGCTGCGTGACCGCGCGGGGATGTGTACGGACGGCGCCGGGGCGGGACGGTGAAGGGGACCACTTCCCTCCCCCACACGTCAGTTAGCGTAGTCCTTCCGCGGCGTCGTAAGGAGTAAGGGTACGTTGAGCAATTCCGCTGACTCCCCCACCCCGGCGTCCCGCCGTCCCCGATTCCGACCCGTCCGGCTGCTGACCGGAGCCGTCTTCGCACTGGCCGGGATCATCTTCTGGACCAGCTTCAACACGGCCCAGGGCACCGACATCCGCAGCGATGAATCGATGCTGCGGCTGTCCGATCTCATCCAGGAGCGCAGCCGCAAGAACGGCGCCCTCGACGAGAGCGCCGCCAAGATGCGCTCCGACGTCGACGCCCTCGCCCGCCGCGACAACGGCAGCACCAAGGCCGAGCAGCGCAAGCTGGAGGCGCTGGAGAAGACCGCGGGCACCCGGGGGCTCAGCGGCCCCGGGCTCACCGTCACCCTCACCGACGCCCCGCCGAACGCCACCCCCAAGATCCCCGGCGTGCCCGACCCGCAGCCCAACGACCTCGTGATCCACCAGCAGGACCTCCAGGCCGTGGTCAACGCGCTGTGGCAGGGCGGTGCCAAGGGGATCAAGGTGATGGACCAGCGGCTGATCTCCACCAGCGCCGTGCGCTGCGTCGGCAACACCCTGATCCTCCAGGGCCGGGTCTACTCCCCGCCCTACAAGATCACCGCCGTGGGTGACCGGGACCGGCTGAGCACCGCGCTCACCGCCTCCCCCGCCATCCAGAACTACCGCTCCTACGTCGAGGCGTACGGCCTCGGCTGGAAAGTCGACCAGCACGACACGGTGACTCTTCCCGGCTACTCCGGCACAGTGGACCTGCACCAGGCACAGCCCGTCCCGTAGCCGTGCGCCGATGGGGGGCCGATGAGGATCCGGCTGGTCATCAGGACGCTCAGTGAGCTGTGCGTCACCGCCGGCACCCTGATCCTCCTCTTCGTCGTCTATCTCCTCTACTGGACCTCCGTCCGCGCCGACCAGGCCATGGACGGCGAGATCGACCACCTCCAGGACCGCTGGGCCGCCGGGCCGGTCGCCGTGGCCGACGCCGACCGGGCCGCGCCGCGGCCGCGCCCCTACGCGAGCGGCAGATCCTTCGCGATCATGTACATCCCGCGCTTCGGCGCCGACTGGGCCAAACCGGTCCTCCAGGGCACCTCCACCGCCACCCTGCGCAAGGGGCTCGGGCACTACGCGGGCACCGCCCGCCTCGGCGCCACCGGCAACTTCGCCGTCGCCGGGCACCGCCGCACCTACGGCGACCCCTTCAAGGACTTCCCCCGGCTGCGCCCCGGCGACGCGGTGGTGCTGTCCGACGGCACCACCTGGTACACGTACCGCATCACCGGGCGGCCCTACCGCACCCTGCCGACCGACGTGGGGGTGCTCGACCCGGTGCCGCGCGCCTCCGGCTTCCGCGGCCCCGGCCGCTATCTGACGCTCACGACCTGTGAGCCGGAGTGGGGGCACAGTCACCGGCTGATCGCCTGGGCGCACCTCGACGCGACCCAATCCGTTGCCCAAGGCAAGCCCAAGGCTTTGTACGGCTGACCCTCCGGGCCCACCCCCGGACCTTTACTCTGGTCCTGCACTCCGGTGCTGCAATCGACTTCGTCATCGGTGAGTAGGGACGGCATGTACGGCTGGATCTGGCGGCATCTGCCGGGTAACGCATGGGTGCGGGCGGCGATTTCGCTCGTGCTCGTGCTGGCGATCGTGTTCGTGCTCTTCCAGTACGTCTTCCCGTGGGCGGAGCCGCTGCTGCCGTTCAACGACGTGACGGTCGACCAGGGAATGGCGGGTCCCCGATGAGCGCGCGCGTCCTGGTCGTCGACAACTACGACAGCTTCGTCTTCAACCTCGTCCAGTACCTCTACCAGCTCGGCGCCGAGTGCGAGGTGGTGCGCAACGACGAGGTCTCCCTCGCGCACGCCCAGGACGGCTTCGACGGCGTGCTGCTCTCCCCCGGCCCCGGCACCCCCGAGAAGGCGGGTGTCTGCGTCGACATGGTGCGGCACTGCGCGGACACCGGGGTTCCGGTGTTCGGCGTCTGCCTGGGGATGCAGTCCATGGCCGTCGCCTACGGCGGCGTCGTCGGCCGCGCCCCGGAGCTGCTGCACGGCAAGACCTCGCTGGTGACCCACGAGGGCGCGGGCGTCTTCAGCGGGCTGCCGTCGCCCTTCACCGCCACCCGTTACCACTCCCTCGCGGTCGAACGGGGCACCGTTCCCGATGCGTTGGAGATCACCGCCTGGACGGAGACGGGCATCGCCATGGGGCTGCGCCACCGCGAACTGCGCGTCGAGGGTGTCCAGTTCCATCCCGAATCGGTCCTCACCGAATGGGGCCACCGCATGCTCGCCAACTGGCTGGTGGAGTGCGGCGACACGGACGCGATAGAGCGGTCGACGGGGCTCGCCCCGGTGGTCGGGGCGGTCGGCGGCAAGGCCGTCGAGTGACCGCACCGCGCCCGGGGCGCGAGGGCGCGGCCCAGGGCGCCCCGGAATCCGCCGCGGGCGCCGCACCGGCTCCCGAGCCGCCGCCCACCGG
>NZ_RIBZ01000786.1:0-11973 GCF_003721215.1 Streptomyces botrytidirepellens | reverse complement strand
GTCGGCCGCGCGGGCGGCTGGTCGGCGGGCTCGGCGGCGTACCCGTCGGCGGGCCGCCGGGCCGCGGCGACGGTGGCCAGCAGCAGCACCCCGAGCACCACCCCGGCCCAGGCGGTCAGATTGGCCCGGGTCTTGAGGTCGTCGGGGATGCCCTGCATCCAGTCCGCGTTCAGGTTCCACAGGCTCGGCAGCCGCAGCACGACGGTGACGGCCGCGACGGCACCGAGCGCCCCCGCGGCGGCCGGTGAGCGCAGCGCGGCGATCCCGGCGGCGACGCAGAGCGCGAGCAGGACCAGATCGAAGAGGGAGGAGCCGAAGAGGCTCCCCGAGGCCCGGAACGGCATTCCGGACCATGTCCACCACAGATGGCTCGCCTTGTCCGCCTTGTCCAGGTCCCGGACGATCCACGCCAGTGAGATCATTCCGAGCACCGCGCAGACGAGTGCGCCGAAAACACGCGCTCCGCGTGTGAGTATCCGTCCCTGCCCCATAGCCGTAGGTTTCCCCCACCCCGCACCCCGGGCAACCGTCACCACCCGAAGAAGTACGAAGAAGTGCGCGGATCGTGACCAACCGGATGGCGGCCGGACGGCGGCGATCACTGTCAAGCACGTCCTGACCTCGATCTGCAAAATGTTCGCTCAAGACTCCGAAGCCGGGCACATCCGCTCTTGCCCGCCCCTTGACCCGGCTGTGAATACGTTGCGACAGTCCGCTCAACCCGCCACAACGCGGGTAGATACACCGAGTTGACGGTTTGTGCGACGGGGCGGATCACCATGGGGGGCGCTACGCGATGACGACTCCATCCCAGCTCACCGTGGCCGGGAAGACGGCACCGGCCGGGGAGGGCGGACCGGGCGGGCAGCCCGAGGGCTTAGCGCCGCGCCAGCTGATGTGGCGGCGCTTCAAGCGTGACCGGACGGGCGTGATCTCCGCCTGTGTCGTGCTGTTCTTCTTCGCCGTGGCCGTGCTGGCCCCGGTGATCTCCTCGCTGTACGGCAAGGACCCGTACACGACGTACGGCCTCGACCGACCGGAGCTGCTGGATCCGCTCACCGGCTATCCGATGAAGCCCAACGGCGGCATCGACGGCGAGTTCTGGTTCGGCATCGAGCCCAAGCTCGGCCGGGACGTGCTGACGCAGCTGGTGTACGGCATCCGCACCTCGCTGCTGATCGGGCTGGCCGCGACGCTGCTGTCCACGCTGACCGGCATCGTCATCGGCGTCGTCGCGGGCTATATGGGCGGACGCACGGACTACTTCCTGGGGCGGCTGATCGATCTGCTGCTGTCCTTTCCGCAGCAGCTGTTCTTCGTCGCCTTCATGCCGGTGGTCACCGCGCTGTTCGTCAGCCCGCAGAAGGAGACCCCCACCTATTTCCGGGTGACGGCCCTGGTCATGGTGTTGTGGCTGCTGGGCTGGATGCAGCTGGCCCGGCTGCTGCGCGGTCAGGTGCTGTCGCTGCGGGAGCGCGAGTTCGTCGAGGCCGCGAAGGTGACGGGGGCCTCGCCGTGGCGGATCGTCCGCAAGGAGCTGCTGCCCAACTTGGGCACGCCGATCCTGGTGCAGTCGACCCTGATGCTGCCCAACTTCGTGACGACGGAGGCGGCCCTGTCGTTCCTCGGCGTCGGGGTGGTCGAGCCGACCCCCGACTGGGGCCGGATGTTCGCCAAGGGCGCCAACTTCTACGAGGGCGACATCACCTACATGTTCTTCCCCGGCATCGCCATGGTGATCTTCGTCGTCGCCTTCAACCTGCTCGGGGACTCGGTCCGGGACGCCATGGACCCGAAGACCACGCGTTGACCAGCACCACCCTTCCGTCCGACGAGCTCCAACGAGGCAGGTGCATCGACCACCATGACGTTGAACAGCAGGCGCAGAGCACGCAGTTACGCCGTCGCCCTGACCGCGGGGGCGCTGGCGCTCTCGGCGTGCAGCAGCGGGGGCGGCTCGGCCCCGAAGCAGTCCAGTGAACCGAAGATGACGGCACAGGGGATCACCCTGGGCAGCGCCGCCGACTCCACCGGGCCCGCCAAGGAGCTGCCGGGCGCGAAGAAGGGCGGCACGGTCTCGGTGCTCCAGCGTGACGCGTTCGAGCACCTGGATCCTGGCCAGATCTATATCAGCGATGAGCTGATCATGCAGACCCTCTACAACCGGACGCTGACGAACTACCGGATCGACGACAAGACCGGGAAGGTCAAGCTGGTCGGCGATCTGGCGACCGACACCGGGAAGTCCTCCGACGGCGGCCGGACGTGGACGTACACGCTCAAGGACGGGCTGAAGTTCGAGGACGGCACGCCGATCACCTCCAAGGAGGTCCGGCACGCCGTGGAGCGGCTCTACGCCCCGTATCAGACCAACGGTCCGACGTACCTCCAGCAGTGGCTCTCGGGCGAGGGCCAGAAGTACCGCAAGGCGCTGCCGGACGGCCCGTACAAGGGCAAGCACCTGCCGAAGACGGTGCTGGACACGCCGGACGCGAAGACGGTCGTCTTCCACTTCGACCAGCCGCGGGCCGAGGTGCCGTTCGCCGTGGCCATGCCCAACATCGGCGCGGTGCCGCCGGGCAAGGACACCAAGGAGAAGTACGACAAGGCGCCGGTGGCCAGCGGCCCGTACAAGATCAAGAACTTTAAGCCGGGCAAGGGCATCCAGTTCGTCAAGAACGATCAGTGGGACCCCAAGACCGATCCGATACGCCATCAGTACGTGAATGCCTTCGATGTCTCCTTCGGGCATCAGTGGGTGGACTCCACCCGCCGCCTGGTGGCCGACAAGGGCGCCGACAAGAACGGCATGACCTGGACCAACGCGGTCGACCCCTCACAGATCTCGGCGGTCCTCAAGAACAAGGACGCGATGGCCCGGTCGATGACCGAGACCCAGCCCTATGTGGACGTCGTCTCGATCAATACGGACCGGGTCAAGAACAAGAAGGTGCGCGAGGCGATCGCCTGGGCCTTCCCCAGCGGTCAGTACCTCCAGCAGTTCGGCGGCCCCAAGGGCGGTGAGATCGCGGGCGGTCTGGTCGGCCCGACGCTCAAGGGCTACAACCCCGACTTCGACCCGTTCCAGAAGAAGAAGTACCCCGGCGGCAACGCCAAGAAGGCCAAGGAGCTGCTGAAGGAGGCGGGTGAGGAGGGCTACGAGCTGGTCTACGCGTACGGCAACGGCGACACCCACCAGGACGCCTCGGTCGTCGTCCAGCAGGCCCTGGAGCGGGCCGGGTTCACGGTCCAGAAGAAGGAGATCGACCAGACCACCTACTACACCCAGATCGGGAAGGTGGACAACAAGTACGACCTCTACCGGTCCTCCTGGGCCGCCGACTGGCCCTCCGCCTCGACTGTCGTTCCTCCGGTGTACGGCGGAAAGAACGTCTACAACGGCTCGGCGAACTACAGCCATCTGAACGTCCCGGGGGTCGACAAGGAGATCGACCGGGTCGCCGAGGTCGGCGACCTCGACCGGGCCACCACGGAGTGGATGAAGCTCGGCGAGAAGGTCCTCACCGACCAGATACCGGCGGTCCCGACCTTCTACAACCGGCTGTTCACCCTCTGGGGCTCCGGCATCGACGGGACGAAGTGGAACCCGGTCTACGGGGCCGTGGACCCGACGGCCGTCTTCATCAAGTAGCCGCTGGTCCCAGCTCGATCAGGAGCCCGGCCGCGCCGCCCGCGCCCGTTCGATCCGGCGCCCGCGGCGCGGCCGGTACCCGCCCCGACCGGAAGATCCATGACGCCATGTTGAGATTCCTCGCCCGCCGCTCCCTCGGCGCGATCGTGATCCTCCTGCTGATCAGCGCGATCACCTTCTTCCTCTTCTTCGCCCTGCCCGCCGAGCCCGCCCGGCTCGCCTGCGGCAAGAGCTGCGACCCCGCCTCGCTCGCGATCATCAACAAGAACCTCGGCCTGGACGAGCCGGTGCCGGTGCAGTACGTGAAGTTCATGGCCGGGATCGTCGCCGGGCGCGACTTCGCGGTCGGGCACTGCTCCGCGCCCTGCTTCGGCTACTCCTTCGTCAGCCAGGAGCCGGTGTGGGGCACCATCGTCGACCGCTTCCCGACCACCCTCTCGCTCGCCCTGGGCGGCGCCGCGGTGTTCCTGGTCTGCGGGATCGGCATCGGGATGGTCGCGGCCTGGCGGCGCGGCACCTGGATCGACAAGTTCTTCAGCTCGCTGTCGCTGCTGGGCGCGTCCCTACAGATCTACTTCGTCGGCGTGCTGTGCCTGGCCTGGTTCGTCAGCGGGCTGGGGATCATGGAGCAGCCCGCCTACTACCCCTTCACCGACAACCCGGCGAAGTGGTTCAGCGGCATGCTGCTGCCCTGGCTGGTGCTTTCGCTGATCTTCATGGCCAACTACAGCCGCATGACCCGCTCCCAGATGGTCGAGCAGCTCCAGGAGGACCACGTCCGCACGGCCAGGGCCAAGGGTCTGTCCAGCCGGACGGTGTTCTTCCGCTACGCCTGGCGCGGCGCCATCGCCCCCATCGTCACCATCTTCGGCATCGACCTCGGCTCGCTCTTCGGCGGGGCGATGGTCACCGAGTACACCTTCACCCTGCACGGCATCGGACGGCTCGCCGTGGAGTCCGTCCAGCTGACCGATCTGCCGATGCTGATGGGCGTGATGCTGGTCAGCGCCGCGGCCATCGTGGCGTTCACCATCCTGGTCGACGCCGCCTACGCCGTCATCGACCCGCGCGTACGCCTCGCCTAGAAGGACGCCCGCAGTGACCACCGACGCGACCACCGAAGTGACCACACCCTTCCTGTCCGTGACCGACCTGCACGTCCGCTTCGCCACCGAGGACGGCACCGTCAAGGCCGTGGACGGCCTCTCCTTCGACCTCGAACGCGGCCGGACGCTCGGCATCGTCGGCGAGTCCGGCTCCGGCAAGTCCGTCACCAACCTCACCGTGCTCGGCCTCCACGACCCGCGCACCACCACGGTCACCGGCGAGATCCACCTCGACGGGCAGGAGCTGACCGGCGCGCCCGAACGCACCCTGGAGCGGCTGCGCGGCAACACCATGGCGATGATCTTCCAGGATCCGCTGACCGCCCTCTCGCCGTACTACACCGTCGGCCGCCAGATCGCCGAGCCGTACCGCAAGCACACCGGCGCCTCCAAGCGGGACGCCCGGCTGCGCGCCATCGAGATGCTGGAGAAGGTCGGCATCCCCAACCCGCGACTGCGGGTGGACGACTATCCGCACCAGTTCTCCGGCGGGATGCGGCAGCGCGCCATGATCGCCATGGCGCTGGTCTGCGACCCCGATCTGCTGATCGCCGACGAGCCGACCACCGCCCTCGACGTCACCGTCCAGGCGCAGATCCTGGACCTCCTCAAGGAGCTCCAGCAGGAGTTCGGCTCCGCGATCATCCTGATCACCCACGATCTGGGCGTGGTCGCCAACACCGCCGACGACCTGCTGGTGATGTACGCGGGCCGGGCCGTCGAGCGCGGCACGGTCCGCGAGGTGCTGCGGGCGCCCCGGCATCCGTACACCTGGGGGCTGCTGGGCTCCATGCCCCGGCTGTCCTCCGCGGTCGACGAACCGCTCAGCCCCATCCCCGGCACCCCGCCGAGCCTCCTCGCCCCGCCCCCCGGCTGCCCGTTCCACCCCCGGTGCGGCTACACGGCGGAGGTCGACGGCGAGCGCTGCGGGGAGATACGGCCCGCACTCCCGGACGGCCGGGGCGCCGCCTGCCACCTGGGCACCGAGCGGACGCAGACCCTCTTCACCGAGCAGATCAAGCCCCGGCTGGGCTAAGGAGCGCCTTCATGAGCATCGAGTCGGGCACCCCCGAACCCCTGCTGGTCGCCGAGAAGCTGACCAAGCACTTCCCGATCATGGGCGGCTTCCCCTTCCGGCGGAAGGTGGGCGCCGTCCAGGCCGTCGACGGCATCGACCTGACCGTGCACGCGGGGACGAGCTTCGGGCTGGTCGGCGAGTCCGGCTGCGGCAAGTCCACCACCGGGCGGCTGCTGACCCGGCTGCTGGAGCCCACCGCCGGGCGCATCACCTACCGGGGCCGGGACATCACCCACGCGGACCGCAAACAGCTGGCGCCGGTCCGCTCCGAGATCCAGATGATCTTCCAGGATCCGTACTCCTCGCTGAACCCCCGGCAGACCGTCGGCACCATCATCTCCGGGCCCATGGAGATCAACGACATCCGCCCGCCCGGCGGCCGCGAGGCCCGGGTGCGCGAACTGCTGGAGACCGTCGGCCTCAACCCCGAGCACTACAACCGCTTCCCGCACGAGTTCTCCGGCGGCCAGCGCCAGCGCATCGGGGTCGCCCGCGCCCTCGCCCTCGAACCCCGGCTGATCGTCGCCGACGAGCCGGTCTCGGCACTCGACGTCTCGATCCAGGCCCAGGTCGTCAACCTGCTCCGGCAACTCCAGCGCGAGCTGGGCATCGCGTTCCTCTTCATCGCCCATGACCTCGCCGTCGTACGGCACTTCTCGCAGCGCGTCGCGGTCATGTACCTCGGGAAGATCGTCGAGGTCGGCGACCGCGACTCCATCTACCGCCGCCCCCGCCACCCGTACACCCACGCCCTGCTGTCCGCCGTCCCGGACGCGGCCGTGGTGATGGACGACGACTCCCCCGCCGCCCACCGCGAACGCATCCGCCTCGCCGGCGACGTCCCCTCCCCCATCGCCCCGCCCTCCGGCTGCCGCTTCCGCACCCGCTGCTGGAAGGCCCAGGACCTCTGCGCCCAGCAGGAGCCGCCGCTGCTGCGCATCGAGGGCAACCGCGAGGGCCACCTGTCCGCCTGCCACTTCCCCGAGGCCCCCACCACCGAGGCCCGCGCCGAGGACATCGTCCTCGACCCGGCGCTGACCGCGGCCGACCGTTCGGGCAAGGACTGAACCGGGAACGTGTCGGGAAACCTTGACACGTCGGAAAGTCCCGACGCATAGTGACGGTCATGGCGGCAGTCGATGTGTTCAGCGCCCTGGCCAATCCCGTACGGCGCAAGCTGCTGGAGGTCCTCCAGGCCGGGCCGCGCTCGGCGGGCGACCTGGCGGGTGAGTTCGAGCTCAGCAGACCCGCGGTCTCCGAACACCTCGCGGTGCTCAAGAACGCCCGGCTGGTGCGCGAGGAGCCACGGGGGCGGCATCGCTACTACCACCTGGAAGCGGCGCCGCTCGCGGAAGTGGGCGAGTGGCTCCATCCCTTCGAGCACTACTGGCGCGCCCGCATGGGGGCGCTGCGCGATCTGATCGACGAGGAGAACCCATGACCACCGACGACCCGGCCGCCATCCACTGCGACCAGTTCATCGCCCATCCGCCCGCCACGGTCTGGAAGGCCCTGACCGAGCCCGAGCTGCACGCGCGCTGGTGGGCCGCCGGGGACGTACGGCCGGTGGTGGGCCATCGCTTCACCCTGGACATGGGGAAGTGGGGGCAGCAGCCGTGCGAGGTGCTGGACGTCGAGCCCGAGCGCCTGCTGCGCTACAGCTTCGCGTCCGGCACCCTGGACACCACAATCACCTGGCGGCTGGAGCCCGAGGGCACCGGCACCCGCCTCTTCCTCGAACACTCCGGCTTCGACCTCGACTCCCCGCTCGGCAGGACCGCGCTCGACGGCATGGGCGGCGGCTGGCCCGGCGTCCTCGGAAACATCGAATCGGCCCTCACCGCCGCCCAGCGCTAGTCAGCGGAAGCGCGAGAAGACGTGGGCGCGGCCCACGGTGGTGAAGCCGCGGCGGGCGTACCAGTGGCGCGGCCAGTCCTCACCGTCGGCCACCAGGAACCGCAGGGCGCACCCCGCCTCCGACGCGCGCTGGAGGGCGCCGGACAGCACGGCGTCGGCGTACCCGCGGCGCCGCGCGTGCTCGGCCGTGGCCACCTCCTCGATCTGGGCGATGCCGTCGGCGGGCTCCATGTAGAGGTCGGCCCAGGACGCGACCTCGCCGTCCTCGTCGTGCACGGCCAGGAACCGCACGTCCTCGGCCCCGTTCCGCCGGGCGGCCCGCCGCCCCACCATCTGACGCACCGTTTCCTCGTCGGCGTCGGGCATCCACAGCCGCTGCTGGTTCGCCAACGCCCGCCACAGCGGCCCGTACGGATCGGGCCCCAGGTCCATCTCCACGACCTGCCCGCGCCCCGCGACCGCCGCCACCGGTCCGGTGTGCGTCATCACCAGCTCAACCCCGTGCTCGTACCCCGCCAGGGTCAGCGCGGGCGCACACGCGAGCCCGAGCCGGTCGTCGTGAACGGTGATCCGCCGATGCGGGAACTCCGCCATCGCCTCGTCCGCGACGGCCGGGAGCTCCGTCGGCTCGACGGGCCCGTCGATGTGGATCTCGTTGTGCTCGTGCGAGCGCGCGTACTGGTCGTGCCGCACCAGAAAGCCGCCCGGCACCGGCCTGACCTCCGCGGACTGGCGCCGCGCGAAGAGGAGCCGGAAGTCGACGGCGCGCTGAAGATCATAGGGTCGTGCCATGGCTGCTTTTCCGCCTCCGGTCTATCAGGAGTACTACACCCGCACACCTTGGCAGCTCTTCTCGGGCGTCGGCTGGAAACGGCTGGTGGCCTTCCGGGCCGATGAGCAAGGCGTCTTCTTGGGCGGCCCCCCAATCCGGTACCACAAGTTCAGCGTCACCGTGCCGTGGAGGGACATCGAGGCGCTCGTCCTGTGGACCACGAAGAAGTTCATGGAGAAGCGGATCCGGCGCATCGGCCTGAAGCTCCGTCCGGGCGTGCCGCACCTTCCCGGCCCCGACGAGAAGATCTCGCCGGGCCTCACCGCGAGCGTCGCGCCGCACATCGAGTACGAGGTCGTCAGGAACAACCGCGTCATTGCCTTCTGGAAGGTCGACCACGCACGACTCGCCACCGCCGTGCAGGCGTTCGCCCCCGATGTGCAGCTCGTCGCTCACCCGCTGTACCGGCTCGACGAGCGGAGGGGCAGCGGATCACCGGACGCGCCCGACGCGGACATCGGGCTCCTCGACCTCTTCTGAGGTCAGACGGCGGCGCGCTTGAGGTCATACGGCGGCACGCTCCTCCGCGAAGTGGCACGCCGACGGGTGCGCGGCCCCGCCCGTCAGGGCCGTCGGCACCGCCAGGGCCGGGGCCTCCGCCGCGCAGCGGGCCTCGGCCCGCCAGCAGCGGGTGCGGAAGCGGCAGCCGGTGGGCGGGTCGGCCGGGGAGGGGACGTCGCCGGGGAGGAGGATGCGGGTCCGCCCCTCCCGCGCCTCCGGGTCGGGGACCGGGACGGCGGACAGCAGGGCCTGGGTGTACGGGTGGGTCGGGTGGTCGTAGATCTCGGGGCCGGTGCCGGTCTCCGCGAAGCGGCCCAGGTACATCACGGCGACCCGGTCGCTGATGTGCCGGACCACCGACAGGTCGTGGGCGATGAAGACGTAGGCGAGGCCGAATTCGTCCTGGAGGCGTTCCAGCAGGTTGACCACCTGGGCCTGCACCGAGACGTCGAGCGCCGACACCGGCTCGTCCGCGACGATGACCTCGGGGCGCAGGGCCAGCCCGCGGGCGATGCCGATGCGCTGGCGCTGGCCGCCGGAGAACTGGTGCGGATAGCGGTTGATGTGCTCGGGGTTGAGGCCGACGACGTCCAGCAGCTCCTGGACCGCGCGGCGGCGGTCGCCCTTGGGGGCGGCCTCGGGGTGGATCTCGTACGGCTCGCCGACGATGTCGCCCACCGTCATCCGGGGGTTGAGCGAGGTGTACGGGTCCTGGAAGACCATCTGGATGTTGCGGTGGACGGCGCGCAGGGCGCGCCCGGACAGCCGCGCGATGTCCTCGCCCCGGTAGCGGATCGAACCGGCGGTCGGCCGCTCCAGGCCGACCAGCAGCCGGGCGAGGGTGGACTTGCCGCAGCCGGACTCGCCGACGACGCCGAGCGTCTCGCCGCGCCGCAGGTCGAAGGAGACCGTGTCGACCGCCCGGACCGCGCCGGTCTGCCGCTTGACCAGGGCGCCCCGGGTCAGCGGGTAGAGCTTGGCGAGGTCGCGTACTTCGAGGACGGGCGGGGCGGGGTCAGCCGCCGAGGGGGCCGACGGTACCGGCGGTGCCGAGGGGGTCGAGGGGGTCGAGGCCATGCAGCTCCTCCTTCCAGAAGTGGCAGGCGCTGGCCCGCCCTCGGGCCCCGGCATCGGTCACCTCGTACAGCGGCGGCCGGTCGGTGCGGCAGACCTCGCGGGCGCGCGGACAGCGGGGGTTGAAGGGGCAGCCCGCGGGGAGGGCGAGCGGGCTGGGCGGCAGCCCCTTGATCGCGTACAGCTCGCCGCCGCGCTGGTCCACGCGCGGGATGGAGTCGAGCAGCCCGCGGGTGTACGGATGGGCGGGGCGCCGGTACAGCTCGCGCACCGGCGCGGTCTCCACGATCCGGCCCGCGTACATCACGGCGATGGTGTCGGCGACGTCGGCGACCACGCCCAGGTCGTGGGTGATGAGGATGAGCCCCATGGCGTACTCGCGGCGCAACTCCGCCAGCAGATCCATGACCTGGGCCTGGACGGTGACGTCGAGCGCGGTGGTCGGCTCGTCGGCGATGATCAGCTCCGGCTCCAGCGCGATCGCCATCGCGATCATGATGCGCTGGCGCATGCCGCCCGAGAACTGGTGCGGATAGTCCCCGGCCCGCGCCGCCGCGGCCGGGATGCGGACCCGGTCCATCAGCTCGACGGCCCGCGCCCGGGCGTCCTTGCGCGACATGCCGCGGTGCACCTGGTACATCTCGGCGAGCTGGGCGCCCACCGGGATCACCGGGTTGAGGGCGGACAGCGCGTCCTGGAAGATCATCGACATCTTGGCGCCGCGGATCCGGCGGCGCTCCTCGCCGCTCAGGGTCAGCAGGTCGCGCCCCTGGAAGAAGACCTTGCCGCCGGTGACGAAGGCGGGCGGGGAGTCGAGGATGCCCATGATCGCCTGGGCGGTCACGGACTTCCCCGACCCCGACTCGCCCAGCACGGCCAGTGTCCGCCCCGCGTCGACGGCGTAGCTCACCCCGCCGACGGCCTCGGCGACGCCGTCCCGGGTGCGGAAGGCGACGCGCAGGTCCCGTACGTCCAGCAGGCGGGCCACGGCTAACGCAGCTTCGGGTCGAGGGCGTCGCGCACCGCGTCGCCGAGCATGATGAACGCAAGCACGGTGATGCTGAGTGCCGCCGCGGGCCACAGCAGCATGTGCGGGGCGTTGCGGATCTGGGTGGACGCGGACGAGATGTCGATGCCCCAGGAGACGGTGGGCGGTTTCAGCCCCACGCCGAGGAACGACAGGGTCGCCTCCAGCGCGATGTACGTGCCGAGCGCGATGGTCGCGACGACGATGACGGGGGCGACGGCGTTGGGCGCGATGTGCCGCAGCAGCATCCGGCCGTTGCTCGCCCCGAGGGTGCGCGCCGCGAGCACGTAGTCCTGCTGTTTGACGGTGACGACCGAGCCGCGGGCGATACGGGAGATCTGCGGCCAGCCCAGCAGCACGATGAAGCCGACCACCGGCCACACCGAACCGCTGGTGACCACCGACAGGAACACCAGCCCGCCGAGCAGGATCGGGATGCCGAAGAAGACGTCGGCGATCCGCGAGAGCAGGGAATCCCACCAGCCGCCGAAGAATCCGGCGAGGCCGCCCAGCACGCTGCCGAGCAGGGCCGCACCCGCGGTGGCGCAGATGCCGACGGTGATGGAGGCGCGGGCGCCGTAGACGGTGCGGGTGTAGACGTCACGGCCCTGGAGGTCGAAGCCGAACGGGTGGCCGGGGGCCGGGCCGTCCTGCGCCTTGGCCAGGTCGCCCTGGTACGGGTTGCCGTCCGCGATCAGCTGCGGCCAGACCGCGATGGTGACGAGGAAGAGGATGACCAGCGCGGAGACCACGAAGACGGGGTTGCGGCGCAGATCGTGCCAGGCGTCGGACCACAGCCCCCGCGACCCGGGCGCCGGGCCGCCGCCGGGGGCCGGGCGCGCGGCG
>NZ_RIBZ01000781.1:0-11971 GCF_003721215.1 Streptomyces botrytidirepellens | reverse complement strand
GCGGCGCGCGAGACGATGCAGTGGGCGCGCGGCGCCCTCCGGGGCGGTGGCCGGGGCGTGTTCTCCCGTACATGGGACCGGGTCCGGCACGGCCGTACGGACCCGGTGGACCTAGCGACCGGGCGGATGTTCCTGCCCCAGACGGATGTGGAGCTGGCGGGGGCGCTGCCGCTGGTGTTCTCCCGCCGGGTGGACTCCGGATACCGCGCCGGGCGGTGGTTCGGCCCGACCTGGGCCTCGACGGCCGACCAGCGGCTGGAGTTCGACGAGCAGGGCGTGGTCTTCTTCACCGAGGACGGTCTGCTGCTGGCCTACCCGCATCCGGTGCCGGGCGGCACCGCGGTTCTGCCCGCGGAGGGGCCGCGGTGGCCGCTGGCACGGACGACGGACGGCGGCACGTATACCGTCACCGACCCCGAGGCCGGGCTCATCCGCACCTTCACCCCGTACCACGACGGCGCGGCGGCACTCCTGCGGGAGATCGCCGACCGCAACGGCAACCGCATCACCTTCGCCTACGACGGCGCTTCCGGGGCGCCGGTCGAGATCCTGCACAGCGGAGGTTACCGGCTGCTGCTGACGTCGGAGAACGGGCGGATCACTGGCCTGTACGCCGGGGACGTGCGGGTGATGGGCTACGGCTACACCGACGGCCACCTCACCGAGACCACGGGCTCCTCGGGGCTGCCGCTGCGTTTCGTCTACGACCGGGCCGGGCGGATCACCTCCTGGGCCGACACGAACAACCGCTGGTACTCCTACGTCTACGACGAATTCGACCGGGTCACCGCCCAGCGCGGCGAAGGCGGCCACTTCACCTTCCGCATCGGCTACGACGAGACCGACCCGGACTTCCCCGGCCTGAAGATCACCACCCTGACCTCCCCGGACGGTGCGGTCACCCGCTATCTGGTCGACGAGGCGCACCAGGTCGTCGGTGAGATCGACGCGGCAGGCGCGATCAGCCGCACCGCGTACGACCAGGCCGGCCGTACAGTCGCCGAGACCGACCCGCTGGGCCGCACCACGGGCTTCCGCTACGACGAACACGGGCACCTGACCGCCGTGATCCGGCCGGACGGCAGCGAGATCAGCGCGGTACTCGACACCCAGGGCAACCCGGTGCAGATCACTGACCCGGGCGGCGCGGTGTGGCGCCAGACCTTCGACGCGGCAGGCAACCGCACCTCGCTCACCGACCCACTGGACGCCACCACCCACTACCTCTACGACGCCCACGGCGGCCTGCTCGCCGTCACCGACCCGCTGGGCGCGACGACCCGGGTGCGCTGCGACGGGGCCGGACTCCCGGTCGAGATCACCGACCCCCTGGGGGCCACCACCCGCTACCAGCGGGACACGCTCGGCCGCACCGTGGCCGAGACCGACCCACTGGGCGCGATCACCCGCTACGAGTGGAGCCCCGAAGGCAGACTCCTGCGCCGCACCGGCCCGGACGGGTCGGCGGAGTCCTGGACGTACGACGGCGAGGGCAACTGCCTCACCCACACCGACCCCGTCGGCGGCACGACCGCGTACGAGTACACCCACTTCGACCTCCTGGCCGCCCGCACCGGCCCGGACGGCGTCCGCCACGAGTTCGAGCACGACGCGGCCCTGCGGCTGACCAAGGTCACCAACCCGCAGGGCCTGACGTGGAATTACACCTACGATGCGGCAGGCCATCTGATAGCCGAGACGGACTTCGACGACCGTAGGGTGTCCTACGAGCACGACGCGGTCGGCCAACTCCTCTCGCGCACCGACGCGATGGGCCGACGCACCGACTACACCTACGACGCGCTGGGCCGCCTGGTGGCCCAGGATGCCGCCGGGCAGGTCTCGACATTCCGCTGGGACCCGGCCGGAGAATTGCTCGAAGCCGTCGGCCCGGACACCGAGCTGAACCGGGCCTACGACCCCCTCGGCCGCATGCTGTCCGAGACCGTGGACGGCCGCACCCTGCACTTGGCCTACGACGCGGCAGGGCAGCTGGCCTCCCGCCGTACCCCAGCGGGGGCGGAGACCACCTACGCCTATGACGCTGGGGGCAACCGCACGACGCTGGCCACCGGAGGCAGGGAGCTGACCGTCACCCATGACGCGTCAGGCCGTGAAACCCAACGGAGTTGGGCCGGGGGACTGTCCCTGACTCAAGCATGGGACCCGTCGGGCCGCCTCATCGGCCAGTCCTGCACCGCAGGCCCGCAGAGCCTGCTGCGACGCACCTACACCTGGCGCCACGACAGCTACCTCACCGGTCTCGAGGACACCACGACCGGGCACAGGCGCTTCACCCTGGACCCGGCAGGTCGCGTCACCCAGGTGCAGGCCGCCACCTGGCAGGAGTCCTACGCCTACGACTCGGCGGGCAACCAGACCCACGCCACCTGGCCCCAGCAGCACCCCGGCGCGGACGCGACGGGCGAACGCGCCTACACCGGGACTCGAATACGGACCGCGGGCACCACTCGCTACGAATACGACGCCGCGGGCCGCACTACGCTGCGCCAGAAGACCCGCCTGTCGAGGAAACCCGACACCTGGCGCTACACCTGGGACGCCGAGGACCGCCTCATCCAGGTGGTCACCCCCGACGGCGCCACCTGGCGCTACGGTTACGACCCCCTCGGCCGGCGCACTGCCAAACAGCGGCTGGCCTCCGACGGCAGCGTCGCCGAGGAAACCCACTTCACCTGGCACGGCGCCACCCTCACCGAACAGAGCACGACCTCGACCGACTGGACCGGTCGGCAGAACCTCACGTGGGACCACGACGAGACCGGGCTGATCCCCCTCGCCCAGACCACTCGCTACGCCCCGACCGTCGACACGCCCCAGGACGAGATCGACGCCCGCTTCTACGCGATCATCACCGACCTGGTCGGCACCCCCACCCACCTCGTCGACGACACCGGCCACACCGCCTGGCAGTCCCGCACCACCCTCTGGGGCACCACCACCTGGAACACCGACGCCACCGCCTACATCCCGCTCCGCTTCCCGGGCCAGTACCACGACCTGGAAACCGGCCACCACTACAACCTCCACCGCCACTACGACCCCGAAACCGCCCGCTACCTGACCCCCGACCCCCTCGGCTTGGCACCCTCGCCCAACCCGACCACCTACGTCCACAACCCCCACATCTGGGCAGATCCAGACGGCCTCGCGCCCAAAAAGCCTTCCTACATGGTTCCGGAGCCCTTGCCTTCGGCTCCTCGGGGCGAGTTGGTTCGCTATGACCGCGTCTTCTCCCACCGGCAGGAAATCAACCTCCACGTCCCAAGACTGATCACTCCTGGTGGCCGAACACTCTCAGCACACGCTGCCGAGCGCGTCGCCGGAAGCGGGCCTGGCCGTCCACCTACGACACTGGACGTGGTGGACCACATTCTGAACAAGGGGACAAAGATCAAGTTCGATCCGTACAGGGATACCATTCAGGTGAGAGCACCCTCGCTCCCAGGAAAGCCATTCGTAGCCGTCAGCGCGAGCAACCCTCAATATGTCGTCACAGTGATGATCCCAAAGCAGGTAACTTTGCCGTGAACCCACGGGAATCTCTACTCAAGCTGATCGACGTGTTTCTATCCGGCCAGGACAGATCGATGCAGATCGTGAGTCAGATCGAAGCGGTCATCATCGACTACTTCCTTGACTCGGACGTCTATGAGATCCTCAGCGAACCCGTCTCCCTGTACCGCCCGGGGGAAGGGCTCCCGTATATGGACGAAGAAGAGATGGCGGAGTCTCTGGAGGAAGCCCGGAGAGCATTGGTGGATGGCACTGGCGGAAGCGAATAAAACACACACCCAGAACTTCACACATAATGCACCGGCTGGTCGAGGCAGCCCGCCAGACCTGCCTATCACCGGACGCAGTGGCACACACCACCGTCGCGACGGCTCCGGCGTGTCCGTGCAATTCTACAAAACGGTGGACAGATGCATGAAAACGCAGGCTGGCAATGATTGAGGAGGCAGCCGGGCTCATTGAGCCCTGTGGCGATTGCGGTCGGCCCTGCGAAGGGTGGGCGGTACAGCTGGTGAAGGAGGGCAGGCTCCGCTGGGAACTTGAGTGGGCCTGCGACAACTGCGGCGTTTCACACGACGGTGATTGGGGCGCCCCACCGACGCAAGCGGCCCCTCATCTTGGGGTGTGAGTAGGTGCCGGAGCCGGCGCGGCGGTTGGGGCCAAGGTAACGGGTCCCAGCCAAGCGGGTGACTTGATGGCGCCGGGAGCTAGCCCGCCGACCACGAGACAACAGCTCCATCAGATGTAGCGAGCTTGTCCAGGACGGACAGGAGCGCGTCGTATTCGGTCCAATGAAAGGCTTGACCGAAGGTGACCAGGTGGAGCGGAACGAGGTGCAGTTCGTCGAGGTGGTGGGAGTCACCGAGACGCCAGTCGATGTTCGTGATGCGCGTTCGGCGGTGCGACCCACGTCCCGCATGCCGAGATCGGGATCGCCTGCGATGACCTGGCGCAAGTGCCCGGACAAGGAAATGGGAACGGACCAGGTGCCCGCGCCGAGGTCGAGAGCACTCTTGGGTTCCATCCAGGCCGAGCCCATCTGCCGATGGCGGACCGCGCCAAGCGTTACGCATTCGGAGGCCCAAGTCCATCCTTACCCCGACTTGAGTAGTCGAGTGACTCCCCATGTCGCCCTCGCAGAGGTGATCCACAGACCGATCGGGCCGCAGTCTCCCCTGTGGCAGAGTTGGCTTCTGTGATCAACTCACCGAAGTGGCCGCATCCTTTCCTGTTCGACCCAACGTACGGGTACGGCTTGGAAGCGCTGCTACGCGTTGGGCCGCCGACTGAGGAACCTGCCGATTTTGCCACATTCTGGGCAGGACTCTACCGCCAGGCCATGGCGGTGGCGGTGCGACCGCAGGTCGGTGAACTCGTTCAACGAACGCAAAGCGGCCTCGATATCCGCACAGTCAGCTTCAACTCTCTGGGCGACGTGCGACTACATGGTTGGCTGGTAACACCGACGGACGGGAGGGTCCAGCGCGGCCTCGTAATCGGGCACGGCTACAACGGCCGCGCTCAGCCCGATCTCAGCCTCCCGGCCGCCCATGCAGCAGCGATCTTCCCGGTCGCACGCGGTCTCGGCGCGCCCAGTCTGCTACCAGGTGTCCCATCCTCCCCTGAGGGACACGTCCTGCACGGCACCGAGTCCCGCGAGACGTACGTACATGGAGGCTGCGCGGCTGACCTGTGGTGTGCTGCCTCCGCCCTGTTGGAACTTGTGCCCGAAACAGCGGAGCGGCTTGACTACATCGGGTCCAGTTTCGGCGGCGGGATCGGCGCGCTTGCCCTCCCTTGGGATGCCCGCTTCCACAGTGCCCACCTGAGCCTCCCCAGCTTCGGCAATCATCCACTCCGGGTTACCCTGCCGTGCCTGGGAAGCGGCGCGGCAGTTCGCGATCACTACCTGACCGACCCCGAAATCCTTGACGTCCTGGCTTATTTCGACGCCGCCACCGCGGCCCGATATCTGCGTATCCCCGTCCAAGTGGCGCCTGCTCTCTTCGACCCGAATGTCCCGCCACCTGGCCAGTTCGCAGTCTTCAATGCATTGGCCGGGCCGAAGGAGCTGCACCTGGTCCCGGCTGGCCATTTTTACGATTACCCGGAAGCCGCTGACGAGTACGAAAAGCTGCTCGCAGCTCGCACTCAGTTCCTCACCTGACTTCTTCGGCCCGAGACGAGCGGTTGGAGGTATACCGCAGGATGCGCGCCTCCCATTATTCATCATCACTGGGAGCAGGTGGAACTTCGTGGATCAGTTCCCTTGCTCAGCAATGAGGGCGGTGATGCGCGCACGGGCTTCGTTGACTTTGGGTTCGCGCCGTTGTGGAGCGAAGGCTGCATGGACTTCGTGGAGACGTTCCATCCCGCGCTGTGTATGGATGCCCGTATCAATCAGATCAAGGGCTCGATGGGTGGCATCGAGCGCACCGTCAAGGTCTCCGGCCTGCTGGTAGGCGAGAGCAAGCGCCCCACAGCGCACGGCCTGGTCCCGACGCGCGGCGGATACGACAGAATTCTCAAGCGCCGCAGTAGCTTCCGCCGCCTTCCCTGTTGCGAGCAGGAAACGGCCCTCTGTCGAGCGGAGCTGAGCTTCACCGAACCAGCGTAGATAGGTTGGGGCGTCCTCGCTCGCGCTTCGTTCCAATGCGGCGAAAGCCTGCTTAAGGGCCTGGGCAGCACTCCTCTTATCGCCCGCCTTAACAAATACAGCGTTCTGGTGGGCCGAAAGGGACGCTTGCATAATGGACGGAACTAGCTTGCGCGCAGTTTCAGCTGATTCCATCAACCCAACAGCCGCACCCTCTTCTTTATTATTTGCTGCCTGAATCGCCATGAAGCACAGGATGTGAGCGCCCAGGGTATTGTTGTTGGCGTACTTGGCTGCTCGCAGCCCGGCCGCGTAATACTTCTGGGCAACCGAGTTAAAGCTGGCATCGTAGCTCATCCAACCGAGCAGACAGCACACTTCAGATGCGAGCGAGTAGAGGCGTTTCTCCGTGCTCTCTGTATAGCGGCCGTTGTCGAGCATGCCGATAATGATCAGTAAGGCCGGTGCACGCTGGCGCACTTTACGTGGGCACGAGCGCCCCACGGGGAGCCCGCACGCTCTGCCGGTGGCCACTGGCGGCGGAAATGATGAGCGCACCGCACACGAACCAGGTGATCCGCACCCCTGTCCCTCGGTCAGGTGGACATGCGGCGGAAGGAGCCCATGGTGTTGCTTCTCATCTCCCCGGACAGCGTCGAGGAGGCCCTCGTCTGTGCGAAGGCGGCGGAGCACCTCGACATCGTCGACGTCAAGAAGCCCGACGAGGGCTCGCTCGGCGCCAACTTCCCCTGGGTCATCAGAGAGATCCGCGATGCGGTCCCGGCTGACAAACCGGTGTCGGCCACCGTGGGAGACGTCCCCTACAAGCCCGGCACGGTGGCCCAGGCCGCGCTCGGCGCCGTCGTCTCCGGCGCCACGTACATCAAGGTCGGCCTTTACGGATGCACGACCCCCGATCAGGGCACCGAGGTCATGCGCGCGGTCGTCCGGGCGGTGAAGGACCACCGCCCCGACGCGCTCGTCGTCGCCTCCGGCTACGCGGACGCCCACCGCGTCGGCTGCGTCAACCCGCTCGCCGTGCCTGACATCGCCGCCCGCTCCGGCGCCGACGCGGCCATGCTCGACACCGCCATCAAGGACGGGACGCGGCTGTTCGACCACGTTCCGCCGGACGTCTGTGCCGAGTTCGTCCGGTTGGCCCACGCGTCCGGTCTGCTCGCCGCCCTCGCGGGCAGTGTCAAACAGACCGATCTCGGTCCGCTGACCCGCATCGGCACGGACATCGTGGGCGTGCGCGGAGCGGTCTGCGAGGGCGGCGACCGCAACGCCGGAAGGATTCAGCCGCATCTGGTGGCCGCCTTCCGGGCGGAGATGGACCGGCAAGCACGCGAGCACGCGGCCGGCGCCCGCGCCGTGAACTGACCAGCGGCATGCCGACATCTGAGCCCGACCGCGTCCCCGGACGCCGGGCCGCGTGTTTCGCCGTCGTCGACCCGGCCACTGGGGAGGCTTTCGACGAGGCCCCCGACCAGCAGCCGGACGAGTTGGACGCCGTGGTCGACCGGGCCGAGGCGGTGGCCGACCGGCTCGAATGCGGCACGGCCTGGATCAACCACCATGCCGAACTGTCCCTTGCCCAGCCCTTCGCGGGTGGCAAGAACAGCGGTGTCGGGGTCGCGGGTGGACCGTGGGGCTCTACGGCAACCTCCGGCCCTTCATCGTCCACCGCCCGCAGGAGGCATGACCATGAGGTTCCAGGCGGCGGTACTGCGCTCGTACGAGGACCCGTTCGCGGTCGAGGAGGTGACCCTGTGCACGGAACCCGCCGACGGCGAGATCCTGGTCGAGATCGCGGGCTGCGGGATGTGCAGGACCGATCTCGCGGTCCGGCGATCGGCCGGCCGCAGCCCGCTGCCGGCGGTGCTCGGCCACGAGGGGGCCGGGGTCGTCGTGCGGACGGGCGGCGGCCCGGACACCGCGATCGGCGTCGGCGACCACGTCGTACTGAGCTTCGACTCCTGCGGGCACTGCCGCAACTGCCGCGGGGCGGCCCCCGCCTACTGCGACTCCTTCGCCTCCCTCAACCTCTTCGGAGGACGCAAGGAGGACGCGCCGCGGCTCACCGACGCGACAGGGGAAGCGCTGGCCCCCCGGTGGTTCGGCCAGTCCTCGTTCGCCGAGTACGCGCTCGTCCCGGCCCGCAACGCCGTCCGAGTCGACCCCGCACTGCCCGTCGAACTGCTCGGGCCGCTCGGCTGCGGCTTCCTCACCGGCGCCGGAGCCGTGCTGAACGCCTTCGGCGCCGGCCCCGGCGACACCCTCGTGGTCTTCGGCGCGGGGGCGGTGGGTCTGGCCGCGGTGATGGCGGCCACCGCCGCCGGGGCGCTGACCGTGGCCGTCGACCGGCATCCCGGGCGGCTGGCCCTGGCCGAACGGTTCGGCGCGATCCCGCTGCCCGCCGGAACGGCCGGACTGCCCGACCAGATCCGGCGGCTGACCGACGGTGGCGCGCAGTACGCGCTGGACACCACGGCCTCGTCCCCGCTCATCAACGATGCCCTCCGGGCACTGCGCCCCACCGGCAGCCTCGGCCTGGTGGCACGGCTCCACACCGCACTGCCGCTCGAACCGGGCACGCTGGACCGAGGCCGCACCATCCGCCACATCTGCGAAGGGGACGCCGTACCCGCACTGCTGATACCCCGGCTGACCGGGCTGTGGCAGGCCGGACGCTTCCCCTTCGACCAGCTGATCCGCACCTACCCGCTGGCCGACATCAACGAGGCCGAACGCGACTGCGACGCGGGCCGGGTGGTCAAACCCGTCCTGCTTCCGGAGGGAAGAAGCCGATGAGCGAGGCATGCAGCACCGCAGGCGCACCGCATCCGACAAGCAGGCACCTCACAGTCCCCTATTCCGCCAACGGAGGAAACATGGTCGGCACGGCGCCGCAGCACACGGACGTGGAAGGCGTGGACGCGGGCGTGGGTCTGACCGCCCTCCTGGTCGCCGCGGCACGAGCGATCGAGACCCACCGCCACGACAGCCTGGCCCAGGACGTCTACGCGGAACACTTCGTGCGCGCCGCCCCGGCGTGCGCGGAATGGCCGGTGCGCATCCAGCAGGTCCCGGACGGGGACGGCAACCCGCTGTGGGGGCGGTTCGCCCGCTACTTCGGCCTGCGGACCAGGGTCCTCGACGACTTCCTCCTCCGGTCGGTCCGTACGGGCGCCCGCCAAGTGGTGCTGCTGGGCGCGGGGTTGGACACCCGCGCCTTCCGGCTGAACTGGCCGTCCGGCTGCGTGGTCCACGAGATCGACAGGGCGGGCGTGCTGGCGTTCAAGCACCAAGTGCTCACGGACCTGTCGGCCACCCCGAAGGTGAAGCGCGTCCCCGTACCGGTCGACCTGCGCGCCGATTGGGTCACCGCGCTGATCACCGCCGGCTTCGACCCGGACGCACCGAGCGTCTGGCTGGCCGAGGGACTGCTCTTCTACCTGCCGAGCCCCGCCGAGACGTACCTCATCGACACGGTGGACCGGCTGACCACCGCGGGCAGCGCGCTGGCTTTCGAGGCGAAGCTGGAGAAGGACCTGCTGGAGTACCGCGACAGCGCGATCTACACGGCCACGCGAGAACAGATCGGCATCGACCTGCTCCACCTCTTCGACAAGGGACCACGCCCCGACTCCGCGGGCGACCTGACGGCCAAGGGCTGGTCCACCTCGGTACACACCCCCTTCGACTTCACCCACCAGCACGGACGCGGCCCCCTCCCCGAGCCGAACGACGCGCTGGAGGGCAACCGCTGGGTGTTCGCGCACAAGCCCCGGCCATGACGTCCGCAACGCCCACGACGACGTCCGACACAGGGCCCGGTATCCAGGCACACCGGGTGGGCCTTCGCCGAAATCGGGAACGACCGCCCGGTGTGCTGGTGGCATGGGGGACAGCAGGCTGGAACCGCTGGTGTTGTCCAAGCCGAGCGGCTGACCCGCCGCTGCCGGGCCAGATTCGTGCGGGAGCGCCTCGACGGGCTGTCCGACGAGCCCCGGCCCGGGGTGTCGCGCACCATCACCAAGACGGTGACGCGGCCGCGGCGGGCCTGGGGTGGGATCTCGAAGTCGTCCCACAGCGGCAGGGCGGACATGGTGGTGATCGGTTCCGAGTGCTCGTGCCTTCTGACACCGGGCACCTTCCGTGGAACTCGGGGGTTGGGTGAGATCGCGGATCGTCGTTGGGGCGGGCGGTCCGGGTTGCGGATACTGGGGCGTATGCAGTGGTCGAGAACAGCACCCTGCGGGCCGGTCCGCCACCGAAACGTCGACGTGGCGCGCGACCGGGTCGGGGTTGTGGTGGGTGGCGGGTGCGATGTCGATCGTCTATGACCGCACCAAAACCGTGGTCCGTCGCCATTGCGCCTGCCGGAAAACCCATCCGCCCAGGTGAGAGGCGGTGTGGAGATGTAGGAACCTCGTCTGAGGTCGCTCGCCCCGTGCCCTCGCGCAGCTGTCGATCGCCGCGGCATGATGGTCGACCGTGCTGCTGCGACTGGGCTACCTGGCTGTGACCAACGCGTTCGCCTTGCTGCGCCTGCTACCGATGAGCGATCACCACAAGGATGCAGAGATCCTTGCTCTGCGCCATCAGCTCATGGTGCTGGAGCGGCAACTCGGCAAGGAGAGGGTGCGGTTCACTCCGGGCGACCGGGCGATCCTGGCCGCTCTGCTGCACCGGCTGCCACGGGACGTGCTGCGTAGACTGCGCCTGGTGGTCCGACCCGACACGGTGCTCCGCTGGCACCGCAGCCTGGTGGCACGCCGCCACGCGGCCGCCTCCCGGCCCAGGCGCCCGGGCAGGCCGCGCACCATGTGCTCCGTCAGGATCCTGGTGCTGCGCTTGGCGAGGGAGAATCCCAGTTGGGGCTACAGGAGGGTGCACGGCGAACTGCTCGTCCTGGGAGTGAAGGTCGCCGCATCCACGGTCTGGGAGATACTGAAGGGGCCGGGATCGACCCGGCGCCCGGGCGAGCCTGCAGCACGTGGGCCGACTTCCTCCGCTCCCAGGCTGATGCCCTGCTGGCCTGCGACTTCCTGGAAACGGTCACCTTGTCCGGGGCCCGACTGTACGTGTTGGCGGTGATCGAGCACTGCGGGTGCCGGTAAATCATCCGCGCAGGTCGGGGACCTGATCACAAGTCTTCGGTTCTCCTCGACGTTCACCCCAGGTGCCTTCACCCGCTCTGGGTCCTGGCGGCATCCTGCAGCGTCAGGTGGGCAAGCCGACCTTCACCGACACTGATCGCGCTGCCCTCGCCAGCCTGCTCCACCACCTCCCCAAAGACAGGCTGCGGCACCTTCTGCTGCTGGTCCGGCCCGAGACGGTGTTGCGCTGGCACCGTGAACTGCTCAGGCGACGCCATGCCGCGACCTGCCTACCCAGACGACGTGGACGCCCACGCACCATCCGGTCGGTCCGCGCCCTCGTCCTGCGCCTGGTCAGGGAGAATGCCTCGTGGGGATATCGCCGGATCCACGGCGAACTCGCCGCACTGGGGATCAAGGTCGCCGCCTCCACCGTCTGGGAGATCCTCCGCGATCATGGCATCCCACCCGCGCCCGAGCGACAGAGCACCACCTGGGCGGACTTCCTCCGCAGCCAGGCCCAAGCTCTACTCGCCTGCGATCTCTTCGAAGTCCGCACTCTGACGGGGGCGCGCCTGTACGCCTTCGCTGTCATTGAGCACACCACCAGGCGCATCCGGACCCTCGGCGCCACCGCACACCCCAGCGCAGAGTGGATCGTGCAGCTCGGACGCAACCTCCTCATGGACCTCGAGGATGCGGGCAGCAAGGCGAAGTTCCTGATCCGAGACCG
>NZ_RIBZ01000780.1:0-11946 GCF_003721215.1 Streptomyces botrytidirepellens | reverse complement strand
GCCCCGCGGCAGACCGGCGCCCCGCGGCAGACGACCGACGTGACCCGCGCCCCGCGTCCGACACCCGGCGTCCCGCGGCCACTGCCCGGTCGGCCGCCCGGAGCGCCGCCCGCCAGCTGCGGGAGCTGATCGGACGCGACCCGGAGGGGATCACGTCGGTGGAGCGCCATGAGGACGGCTGGCTGGTCGGCGTCGAAGTCCTGGAGACCCACCGGATCCCGGACTCCACCGACATCCTCGCCGAGTACCGGGTCCAGGTCGATGACGAGGGCGAACTCGTCTCGTACCGCCGCACCCGGCGCTACTACCGCGGCAGGTCGGAGGATCGCACATGAGCCAGGGCGCCGACTGGAACGTGCCGAGCCGGCGCATGGGCGCCCCGCCCGAACCGGCCCGCCGGGAGTCGGCGAGCCTGGCCGACATCCTGGAGCGGGTGCTCGACAAGGGCATCGTCATCGCCGGGGACATCCAGATCAACCTGCTGGACATCGAGCTGCTGACCATCAAGATCCGGCTGCTGATCGCCTCCGTGGACCGGGCCAAGGAGATGGGCATCGACTGGTGGGAGCACGACCCCACGCTCTCCTCCGGCGCCCGCGACGTCCTGGACGAGAACGAGCGGCTGCGGCGGCGCGTCGGCGAGCTGGAATCGGGCCGCGACGCGGAGCGCGAGCCGGAGCGTGAACGGGGAGGGGAGGACGGACCGTGACCGACGAGGAACGTGCCACCTGGCTGTACGCGGTGACCGCGGCCCGCGACGAGAGCGGCGCCCCACCCGGGCTCACCGGCGTGGCGGACGAACCGGTGCGCCTGGTCGAGAACGCCGGACTGGCCGCCGTGGTGGGCTCCGTACCGCTGGCCGACTTCGGCGAGGAGCCGCTGCGCGCCCATCTGGAGGACCTGCCGTGGCTGGAGCGGGCGGCCAGGGCCCACCACCGGGTCATCGGCCGGGCGGCCGGATACGGCCAGGTCATCCCGCTGCGCTTCGCCACGATCTACCACGACGACGGCCGGGTCCGCACGATGCTCCAGGAGCGGCGGGACGACCTGACGGACACGCTGGCGCGGGTGGCCGGACGGACCGAGTGGGGCGTCAAGGCGTACGTCGACCCGCGCGCCTTCCTGCCCGACCCGGGCGACGAGGGGCCGTCCGGCGGCGACAGCCCCGGCACCGCCTATCTGCTGCGCCGCCGCGCCCAGCGGGACGACAAGGAGACCGCCCATCTGCGGGCCACCGAGCGGGCGGAGGAGATCCACACCGCCCTCGCCGCACTGGCCGCGGCGACCGCAGCCCATCCGCCGCAGGACGCGCGGCTGGCCGCGTACGAGGGCTGGATGGTGCTCAACAACTCCTATCTGGTGCCGGACGACCGGACGGAGGAGTTCACCGCCGCGGTGACCGGGCTGGGGGAGCGGTACGGGGACGTCGACCTGGAGCTGAGCGGGCCGTGGCCGCCGTACTCGTTCACCGCGCCGCCCGAGCGTGAGGAGGCGTCGTGACCCACGCGATCGAGCGGCGCGAGGTGGCCCTGGTCGATCTGCTCGACCGGGTGCTGGCCGGGGGCGTCGTGATCGCCGGGGAGATCACCCTGAGCATCGCCGACATCGATCTGGTGCGCATTTCCCTTCGCGCGCTGATCGCTTCCGTACGGATGGAAGACGAGGATGAGCATCGAGCGCCGCCCGGACGACCGCCGCCCTGACCACCCCCGCGACCACGCCCGTGACCCCCGCGACCGCCCCCGCCGTCTCGAGGTGGACGAGGAGTCGGTCCGCAAGAGCCTGGCCGGTCTGGTGCTGACCATCGTGGAACTGCTGCGCCAGCTCATGGAACGGCAGGCGCTGCGCCGCGTCGATCAGGGAGGCGTGAGCGACGAGCAGATCGAGAAGCTCGGGCTCACGCTGATGGCGCTGGAGAAGAACATGGAGGAGCTGCGGGAGCACTTCGGGCTCACCGAGGACGACCTGAACCTGGACCTCGGGCCGCTCGGCCCCCTCCTGCCCCGCGACTGATCGACTTCCCCTGCTCGTGTCCGGCGGTACGCTGCGCGGGTGGGGATCACGTTCAACCTCCGGTCAGCGCGCGCGGCCGACGTCCACGTCGGGCGCTCGCCGCTCGCCGAGCTCATGTCGGTGCTCCACATCCTGGCCGAGCCGGACCACCATCCCGAGGCGCAGCGCTGGACGCGCCGCCTCGGCACGACCTTCGACGTGTCACTCGCACAGGAGATGAGCGCCCTGTCGCCCCTGTGGGCGCGGCTGCGCTGCCGACTGCTGTTCCCGCTGGCGCTGCCGCTGGACCAGTCCTTCGAGGACGAGCTGCGGCTGCTGGAGAAGCTGCCGCTGGAGGAGTTCACGGAGCTGTGCGCGCAGGGGGTGCTGGGCTTCCGGGAGCGGGTGCCCGACGCGCACAGCCTGCTGAACGAGCCGGAGGCCGCCTGCCGCTTCATCACCCAGTGCGAGCGGCGCTCGTTCCGGCGCGGCGAGCTGGCGCACGAGCTGATGGCCTCGCCCGAGGGGACGCGGACCCGGCTGATCGACTTCCTGGAGCGCTGCGGCACCGCGTTCTTCGCCGCGGAGTGGCGCTCGGTGTACGACCGGCTGGAGACGTCCGTGGCGCGGTTCCGCACCGATGTCCGCAGAAGCGGCCTGGCCGAGGTGCTGGCCGGGCTCAGCCCCACCGCGGTCGTCTCCCAGGGCGGTACGCGGGTGCGCTACGACAAGCTGGCCGTCGCCGAGATCGACATCGGCCCGCGCCCGCTCTTCCTGGTCCCCTCCGTCCATGTCTGGCCGCATCTGACCGTCAAGGACGAGGAGTCCCATCCCGTCGTGCTCCAGTTCGCCGCGCTGGAGGGGCAGGCCGACGGGCAGCTCACTCAAGCGGAGCTGCGGGCCCGGATGTCCGCGCTGGCGTCGCTGGGCCGGATGGAGCTGTGCCGCCATCTGCTGGGCGAGCCGATCACCACCTCCGAACTGGCCCAGCGGCTGGGCCTGGACGATACGCAGGTCTCGCGCACCCTGCGGCAGCTGCGGGACGCCGGGCTCGTGGAGTCCGAGCGCGAGGGCAAGTACGTGTACCACCGGCTGGCCACCGGCACCCTGCTCCGGCTGGGGCAGGACGTGCTGGCCACCATCATGCGCTGACCCACCGCGTGGTCATGCGCCGGGCCGCGTCCACAGCAGCACCGCCGAGGGGTGGCCGGCGTCCATGTGGACGCGGTTGGTGGCGACCACCTTGCGCCGGGTGACGGCCTCGGGCGCACCGGTGTTGGAGTTGACGTCGAAGCGCGGGAAATTGCTCGACGAGATGTCCACCCGCAGCCGGTGTCCGGCCCCGAAGCGGTTGGCGGTGTCCGGCGCCGGGATCTCGATCTCGTACACCTCGCCCGCCACCAGCGGCTCGGGCCGCTCGAACGACGCGTGGAAGCGGCACCGGAAGATGCCCTCGGTGAGGTTCATGGCGAACCCGTGCGGATAGTCCTCGTTCGGCGGGTGCACATCGACCAGCTTCACCGTGAAGTCGGTGTCCGGGGCGGTCGAGGAGATGAACAGCCGGGCGGTGACGGGACCCGCCACCTCCAGCGGCTCATCCAGGGGCGGGGTGACCAGCGAGATCACATCGGGCCGCGCGTTCACCGGCAGATACGGCTCGCGCGCCCCGTAGAAGCGCTCGTCCGGCACCTGGTCGAAGGCGCCCCCGACCATCACCGGCTCTCCCGAGGTCACTTGTCCGCCCAGGGTCGGCACCGGGTCGCCCGGGTCGAAGTCGTACTCGACCCACGCGTCCCGGCCCGTCGGTCTCTCCCGGCTCAGCTCGCCCGAGGTGTGGCAGTAGAACGCGGTCTCCCGGGTCCCGGACGGCGGCCACCGGGTGTCGGTGTGCCACCGGCCGCCGTGCCGCATCCGCCCCGCCGCGTCGCGGCGGCCGTCGCCGCCGCCCATCAGGAAGTACCGCACCCGCGGGATCGCCCCGAGGTCACCGCCGCGCAGCACCGCGTCGAACCAGCGCTGACGGAAGGTCAGGTACGAGGTGTCCACGTTGTCGCTGAACGTGGCGGCGGGCCCGAAGTCCACGTCACCGGCGAAGGTGACACAGCGCGCCCCGTGCGTCCACGGCCCCATCACCAGATACGCCGGGGACGTCTTGAGCCGTCCCATCGCCGTGAAGTTCTCGATGGTGGAGCGCACATACGGGTCGTACCAGCTCGCCATGTGCAGCGTCGGCACGTCCGGGAAGCGGTCGTAGTGCCCGCGCCCGTAGATCGCGGGCTGCCGCCAGTAATCGCCGAACGTGTCGTGCCGCCACTGGTCCAGCAGATACCGTTCGTAGTGGCCGACCTGCGACAGCGGGGAGACTCCGGTGCGCCACGGCAGCACGGTGAACCAGTCCCGCAGATCGGTCCCGGCGAACGCCTTGCGCACCAGCGGGTCCCGCTCCGCCTCCGGGCTCTCCTCCCCGTGCCGGAACGCCCAGGTGACCTGCTTGAGTTCGAAGGCGCCGCCCATCCGCATGCCCGCCTCGTACGCGCTGGCGAAGCCGCCGGAGTCCATGAACATCGCGGCCAGCGGGGCCGGGGACTCGGCCGCGGCCGCCGTCTGGGCGTGCGCCGAGTAGGACACGCCCATCATCGCGACCCGCCCGTCGCACCAGGGCTGCGCGGCGATCCACTCGAGGGTGTCCGCGCCGTCCGGGCCTTCGCCCAGGTACTTCACGAAGGTGCCCCCGGAGTCGCCCCGGCCCCGGCAGTCCTGCCGCACCACGTGGTATCCGGCCCGGACGAAGAACGCGGACGTCTCCTCGGGGGTCGGCACCGGCTCGTCGTGGCGGCAGCGGTCCGATTCGCGGATGTCGCGGCGGCCGTACGGGGTGCGCTCCAGGATCACCGGCCGGGGGCCGGGCCGCTCCTCGGGCGCGTACAGGTCAGCGGCGAGGACCACCCCGTCCCGTACGGGTACGCGCAGCAGGTGCCGCCACACTCCTCCGCCGAGGTGTTCCGCCGCCTCGGTCCGCCCGGTCGGTGCCATGGGGGTGGTGCTCACTTGGCCTGGGACTGCTTCGAGCCGTTGAGGAGCATCTTCGACCGGGTGATGGTGGACAGCGGCATGCCCCAGCCCCCGAACAGCTTCGCGTAGGTGCCCGACTCCTGCATCTCGCGCAGCCCCTTGACGATCACGGCGGCGAGACCGGTGCCCTTCTTGGCCTGGATGCCGTAGATCGCCGTCGCCGCGGGGAGGCTGAGCATGTCCTCCAGCTCCAGCGTCTCGAACTTGTCGTCCGAGTTCTCGCTGACGCTGGTGTTGGAGGCGCTGGGCGCGACCACCGCGTCGATCCGCTTGCTCTGGAGGGCCAGGCTCGCGGCGGCCAGATCCGCGTAAGCCTGCGGGCTCACCGCCTTCTTGCCCTTCTTGGCGCACCGCTTGCTGAGACCCGCGAGGACGTTCTCGGTGCCCGCGCCCTTCTCGACGCCGACCTTGTGTCCGCAGATGCCGGTGCCGGACTCCGGGCGGAACCCGCTCTCCTTGTTCACCATCACGGTCACCTGGCTCTGCGCGAAGTCCGCGAAGTCGACCTCCTTCTGGCGCTCGACGAAGTCACCGGAGGGCGCGCTGAGGTCGATCCGGCCGGACTTCAGCCCCGGGATCACCGCGTCGAACGGCGTCCGCACCACCTTGATCTTGATGTCGAGCTGGGAGGCGAGCTGCTTGGTCAGATCCGGGACCAGGCCGGTGATCTTCCCGTCGGAGCCGATGGTCACATACGGGTCGTACTCGCTGACGCCCATGAGCAGGGTCTTCTTCTTGTACGCCGCGGGTACCTGGGCCGCCAGGGCGTCGTCCTTCGGCTCCAGGGCGAGGGTCGGCGTGGGCGCGGCCTCTTTGGACTTGCCGTTGTCGTCCGGAGTGTCATCCACCGAACAGGCGGTGAGGGTCAGCGCGAGGGACATGAGCAGGGCGCACCCGGCGGCGCGAGATCGGTGGCGCATGACTGGGCTCCGTTTCGGGAGATCCGGCTGATCCGGACGAGGGGAAGTGGGGTTGCGGGACTGGGACGGTCAGCGGCCCCAGACGGTCTCGGCGACGCGCCGCACATTGCCCCCGGCGAGCTTCGCCACGTCCTCGTCGGAGTAGCCGTGGTCGAACAGCCAGCGGATCATGTTGCCGACGGCCTCCGCGGGGTTCTCACAGCCGTGGACGTAGTCGACCGGCTCGTGCGGCGGCGGCTGTGAACTCTGGCCGTCGAGCGCGTCGTCCTTGCCGAACAGCGGGGCGAACGTGTGGTGCCAGGCGGTGTGATCGCCGAAGTTGGTGTCGGGGCCGAAGGCCACATGGTCGATGCCGACCAGGTCCAGACAGCGCTCCACGTGTTCCATCACCGACTCCAGGCTGTGCCGGGGGTGCCGGGTGGTGACGGTGGTGTGCGGGGCCGCCTCGACGCCGATGAATCCGCCGGAGCCCGCGCACGCCCGGATCACATCGTCGGGCTTCATCCGCGGGGTCGGCCACAGCGCCCGCGACCCGGCGTGGGTGATCACCACGGGGTCCGTGGAGCGGCGCACCGCGTCCAGCGCCGTCGCGTCCCCGGAGTGCGACACGTCGACGATGATGCCGAGGTCGTTCATGCGCCGCAGGGCGCGGCGGCCGAGCACCGTCAGCCCGGTGTCGCCGGTGTCCGCGAGCCCCGAGCCGAGCTGGTTGCTCTCGCTGTACACCAGCCCGAGCAGCCGCACGCCCAGCCCGTAGAGCAGATCGAGCCGGTCGACGTCGTTGCCGATGGGGGTCGCGGACTCCAGGGTCAGCACCACGCCCACCTGGTTACCGGCCCGGGCCCGCTCCGCGTCCTCCAGGGTGCGCACCGGGGCCACCAGGCGCTGATGGGCGAAGTCGGCCTGGCGCATGGCCAGATCGCTCACCGCGTCGTCCCAGTCCCAGGGGGTGTGCGAGCGGATCATGCTGACGGCGGCGGGGCCGCCGTCGAAGAACAGGTCCACGCCCGAGTGGGCGATGCCCTCGTACGGAATGGCCTCCCGGCCCTGGCGGCGGAACGCGGCGAAGTCGCCCGGGTCCGCGGGCCGCAGCGACAGGTGGTCGTGCGCGGAGATCACCAGATGGCGTTCCTCGAAGTCCCGCGCCCGGGCCTCGACGTCCTCGCTCCACACCGGTGCCGAACCGGGCACCCGGCCCACCGCGGGCACCAGCTCGAAGTCCCGGAAGTCCGCGCCCGGCTCCAGGTAGTGGTACGAGCGGTAGCCGTCCCACAGGTCCAGCCGGGCGCGGGTCTTGGCGGGCAGAGGGCGTTCGGTGCTCATGCGCTGACCTTCGACAGGAACGTGCGGGTGCGCTCATGGGAGGGGGAGCCGAACAGCCGGTCCGGCGGGCCCTCCTCGACGATCCGCCCGTCGTCCATGAACACGACGCGGTCGGCGACCTCGGCGGCGAAGCGCATCTCATGGGTGACGACCATCATCGTCATGCCCTCCCCGGCCAGGTCCCGGATGACGCTCAGCACCTCCTGCACCATCTCGGGGTCCAGGGCGGAGGTCGGCTCGTCGAACAGCATCACCTTCGGCCGCATCGCCAGCGCCCGGGCGATGGCCACGCGCTGCTGCTGGCCGCCGGAGAGCTGCTCGGGGTAGCTGTCCAGCTTGTGGGCGAGCCCGACCCGGCGCATCAGCTCCTCGGCACGGGCACCGGCCTTCGCCTTCGACAGCCCGAGCACCCGGCACGGCGCCTCCACGATGTTCTCGCGGGCGGTGAGGTGCGGGAACAGATTGAAGCTCTGGAAGACCATGCCCATGACCGAGCGCTGCCCGGCCAGTTCGCGGGGGCCGAGCTGGTGCAGGGAGGTGCCGCGCAGCCGGTAGCCGATGACGTCGCCGTCGACCACGACCAGGCCGTCGTCCGGGACCTCCAGGTGATTGACGCAGCGCAGCAGCGTGCTCTTGCCCGATCCGGACGGGCCGATGACACAGACCGTCTCACCCCGGTGGATATCCAGGGAAATGCCGTGCAGCACCTCGGTGGAGCGGAACGACTTGACGATCCCGCGCAGGGAGACGATGGGCTGCGCTTCCCTTTCCGATGCCACGGTCATACCGAGTGCTCGATCCTCTTCACTTTGGTGACCTTTTCGGCCGGTATCAGGGTGTGTCGCCCCAGGCGTCGTTCCAGGCGCTGCTGAACGAGGGTGATGACGCCGGTGATGATCATGTACCAGATCGCGGCCACAATCAACAGGGGAACGGTCTGGAAGTTCTTCGAGTAAATCAGTTGCACCGAGTAGAGCAGATCCGCCAGAGAGATCACGCTGACCAGGGATGTGGCCTTGAGGAGAGATATCAGCTCATTTCCCATCGGCGGAACGATCACGCGCAGCGCCTGGGGGAGGGTGATGCGGAAGAAGATCTGAGTCGGCGTCAAACCGAGCGCGGCGGCCGCCTGGCGCTGACCCTCCGGTACGGACAGCAAACCGGAACGGATCAACTCTGCCACGTATGCCGTTTCATGCAGGGTCAATCCGATGACTGCGGCGGTAAGCGGACCCAGTAGGGAATTCGCGTCGAAGGTGACGAACTGCGGGCCCCAGGGAATGCCGAGGGACAGGGTGGGAAACAGCGCCGCCAGGTTGTACCAGAAAAGCAGCTGCACCAGCATGGGAATCGAGCGGAACACCCAGATGAACATGCCCGCGGCCGCCGACATCAGCCGCGAGGAACCCATCCGCATGAGCGCTACAACGGTGCCGAGTACCAGGGCGAATGCCATGGTCGCGGCGGTCATCCCGAGACTGACACCGATACCCTTCATGATGCGGATCTCGAAGAAGTATTTCCCGACCGTCTCCCACTCGAAGCGCGGGTTGGTGAATATCGTGGTCACCGCCATCGCGGCGAACAGCAGCACCACGGCATTGGCCACCAGCAGTCCTGGGCGCCGTCGCTTCACGCGTTTGAGCCGCGATGGCTCGGGTAGAGCGTCAAGATTCAGGACTTTGCTCATGGAGGGCCCTCGGGCGGTTCGTCGTCACGGCTGCGGAATACCGCATCTTAAAACCGCACCCCGGAGCCCTCTCGAACAGTTGACACAGAACCGTCAACCGTCGGTGCCGAGGTGTCCGTAGGTGTCGCGCAGCTCCCGTTTGAGGATCTTGCCGCTGGGGTTCTTCGGCAGGGACGCCGCCACCACCACGTACTTGGGCACCTTGAACCCGGCCAGCCGCTCCCCGCAGTGCGCCACGATCTCCTCGGCCGACACCCGCTCGCCCGGCCTGGCCACCACCACCGCCGTCACGGCCTCGATCCAGTACGGATGCGCCACCCCGAACACCGCGGCCTCCGCCACCGCCGGGTGCGCGTGCAGGACCTCCTCCACCTCGCGCCCGGACACGTTCTCCCCGCCGCTGTTCACCATGTCCTTCTTGCGGTCGACGACCGTCAGATAGCCCTCCTCGTCCATCACCCCGAGATCGCCGCTGTGAAACCAGCCGCCGCGGAACGCCTCCGCGGTGCGCTCGGGATCCCGCCAGTAGCCGAGCATGGCGTGCGGGCCGCGGTGCACGATCTCCCCGACCGTGCCCGGCGGTACGGGACGGTCGTCCTCGTCCACCACCCGCGTCTCGACGTTGAGCCCGGCCCGCCCCGCCGACCCGGCCTTGCGCTCCTGGTCGGCCGGGCCCAGGACAGTCACGATCGGCGACATCTCGGTCTGCCCGTAGAGGTTGTACAGCGCGAGCCCCGGCATCCGGCGGCGCAGCTCCGCCAGCACGGTGACCGGCATGGCCGCGGCGCCGTAATACCCCTTCCGCAGCGACGACAGATCGCGCGTCCCGAACTCCGGGTGCCGCAGCAGCGCGATCCACACCGTGGGCGGCGCGAACAGCTTGGTCACCCGCTCCGCCTCGATCGTCGCCAGCAGCGCCGCCGGGTCCGGGCCGGGCAGGATGATCGAGGTGGCCCCCAGATACACGTCCGGGGTGAGGAAGACGTGCAACTGGCCGCAGTGGTACAGCGGCAGCGCATGGACCTCGACGTCGTCGGCGGCCATCCCGCCGTCCACGATCGTCGTCAGATACTGCGAGATCAGACTGCGGTTCGTCATGATCGCGCCCTTGGGCCGCGACTCCGTCCCCGAGGTGTACATCAGCTGGACCGGATCGTCGTCCTCCAGCGCGGGATCGGGCACGGGATGGCCGCGCTCCTCGCCCAGCGCGGCGAAGTCCTCCCAGCCGTCCCGCCCCTCCCCGCCGATGGCCGCGCGCAGCACGAGGCGGGACGGCGCGGCCTCGGCCAGCGCCGCGTCGGCCGCCTCCAGCAGGCCGTCGCCCGCGATGACACCGACTGCGCCCGAGTGGGCGAGGAGATACGCGACCTCCGGGGGCCTCAGCATGAAGTTGACCGGCACCGACACCGCGCCCAGCCGCGCCAGCGCGAAGTACGCCACCACGTAGCCGTGCGAGTTGCGCGCGTACAGCACCACCCGGTCGCCCTTGGCGACACCGCGCGCCGCCAGCGCGCCCGCCGTGCGGCTCACCAGCGCGTCCAGCTCCGCGTACGTCTGGCGCAGCGCGCCGTACACCACGGCCGTCTTGCCGGGCAGCCGGGCGGCGCTGCGCGCCAGCAGATCGGCGATGCCATGGCGACGGGCGCGCACGATGTCCACGGGCAGGGAGGGGGATGCGGTCACCAGAAGTCTCCCGAATGGTCGGTTGGGCCGGACGGTTCGTCACGCTGACACGGCGCGAGGTGGTGTTCAAGACCACACACGACCCGCGCGTGGCCGGGCGATGCACCTGACCGGGTGGCGCGACGGGCCGCTTGTGCGGGCCGCCTTGCCCAAAAGTGATCATTTACGTGGAATGACCGGTCAGGGCTCCGGGAAGTCCGGGGCATCCCGCGAGCCTGGAGGTTCCATGATCAGTTCAGCCGTTCGCGGCGCCGTCACCACCACGGCCCTGGCCACCGCCTGTGTGCTGCTCCCCGCCTCCGTCGCGCTGGCGGACGCGGGCGACGAGGACATCGAGAAGGTCACGGTGACCGGCGTGACGGTGGCGGAGAACAGACCCGACGACCGCGCGGCCGGCGACAGCTGGACGACCTACATGAGGCTGTACACCCCCCACCGGAAGCACGCCGGTGACGGCACCTCCCAGTGCACCGCCGTCAAGGTCACCGCCCGCAAGCGGGTCGTCCAGTGCACCCGGGTCCTGCGGCTCAAGAGGGGCTCGCTGATCCTCGGCGACCTGATCACCCACCAGGGCCGCGCCACGGTCACCGCGAAGACCGCCATCCTCGGCGGCACCGGCCACTACAACGACGCCGAGGGCCAGGGCACTGTCACCGTGCGGCGGGACCGGATCCGCTTCTCCCTCGCCGTCGACGACTGACGTCCCCGTACGAACTCGCCCGCCGGTCACACCCCCACCCCGAGCCTGGAGGTTCCATGATTCCGTCAGCCGTCCGTGGCATCGTCACCACCGCCGCCCTGACCACCGCCCTGACCCTGCTCCCGCCGTCCGCGGCGGGGGCCGCCGCGGGCGGGGACATCGAGAAGGTCGACCTGCTCGGCGTCACCGTGATCAGCACCAAGCCCCGCCACGTCGAGCCCGGTGACAGCTGGAAGACCCGGCTGAAGCTGTACACCGAGAAGAAGAAGACGTACGCCGGTAACGGCACCTCGCGGTGTGACACCGTCCGCGTCACCGCCCACAAGCTGGTCGTCCAGTGCACCCGGGTGCTGCGCCTGAAGAAGGGCTCGCTGGTGCTCAGCGACCAGGTCACCCACAAGGGCCATGCGACGGCCACCGCCAAGACGGCGATCGTCGGCGGCACCGGCCGCTACCACTCCGCCTACGGCCAGGGCACCATCACCCTCGCGGGCCCGCTCCTCCACTTCGCGCTCAGGGTCGACGAGTAGGCCCGGTATGGCGCCCCGCCCGGGATCCACCGGGCG
>NZ_RIBZ01000779.1:0-11934 GCF_003721215.1 Streptomyces botrytidirepellens | reverse complement strand
GCCCTCGACGCCGAGCTGCGCGCCCAGGGCATCGCGCCCCGGGGGAGCGCCGCGCTGCTGGCCGGGGCGCTGTTCCTGGACGCGCTCCCGGCCCGGGCCCGCCCCCGGGCCCGGGGCCACGTGGCGAGGGGTTAGCCTGGGGTCGCTCCACCGGACACGGGGTGCCCCGCACGGGGCTGAGATCACACCCGTCGAACCTGAACCAGTTAGCACTGGCGGAGGGATGTCATCGATGCCATTGCCGCATGCTGCCACCGACCCGGCGACCACCGGCGCGGAATCCGTCTTCGACGGGCGGATGCCCACCGCGCCCGGCGATCTGCGCGTTGAGGCGCGCGGTATCGCGCCGGTTCCGGAAAGCCACCGCTACGGCGGGCCGGGGCGCCTGTTCACCGTGTGGTTCGCCCCGAACCTGACCATGACCGGCGTGTTCACCGGCACCGTCGGCATCGCCCTCGGCCTGGACTTCGCCACCGCGCTGGCCGCCGTCGTCCTGGGCACCCTCATCGGTGCCGTGCCCACCGCGTACCTGGGCACCTGGGGCAGTCTGACCGGCGCCGGGCAGCTGCCCCTGGCGCGGCTGGCGTTCGGCCGGGCCGTCGCCGTGCCCGGCGTCCTCCAGTGGCTGTCGTCGGTCGCCTGGGACGCCCTCATCGGCCTGTTCGGCGGTGACGCGCTGGCCCGGCTGTGCGGGCTGCCGTTCTGGCTGGGGGTGCTGCTCATGATGGCCGCGCAGGGGGCGCTCGGGGTGCTGGGCTACGAGGCCATCCACCGGATGCAGAAGCTGATGACGTTCGTCCTCGCCGCCGCGTTCGCCGCCCTGGCCGTCAAGCTGCTCGACGGCGTCCACCCCGCCGCCACCGGGTCCGCCCACGGCGCCGACCGCATCGGCGCCTTCGTCCTGACCAGCACCATCGCGCTGAGCCTGGCGCTGTCGTGGGCGCCGTACGCCAGCGACTTCAGCCGCTATCTGCCCCGCGCCACCTCCCGGCCCCGCATGTTCTGGTGCACCCTGCTCGGCGTCACCGTGTCCTTCGTGGCCGTCCAGGCGCTCGGGCTGTGGGGCGCCTCCGTCTTCACCGACCAGACCGCCAGCGGCGTCGATACGGCGCTGGGCGGCGGGGCGCTCGGCGCGTTCGGACTGCTGGCCGTGGCGCTCGCCGCGCTGTGCAGCAACGCCATGAACGACTACAGCGGCTCACTGGCCCTCCAGACCGCCGGTGTCCGCATCCCCCGCCCGCTGGCCGCGGCGCTCGCCGCCGTGCTCGGCTTCCCGCTGGTGCTGTGGATGCACGCCGCCGACACCACCGCCCGCTTCCAGAACGTGCTGCTGTTCGTCGGCTACTGGATCCCCGGCTTCGTCGCGGTCGTGGCCGTCGACTGGTTCGTCCGCGCCCGGGCCCGGGGCGGCGCGCCGGTCGACCTGGCCGCCGAGAGCGCCCGCCCGCAGCCGTGGTGGCCCGCCCTGCTGGCGTTCGGCGCCGCCTTCGCCGCGGCGGTGCCGTTCATGGACACCACCCTGTACACCGGCCCGGTGGCCGCCGCGCTGCACGGCGCCGACCTCGCGTACTACGCCGCCTTCCTCGCGGCGCTCCTCGTCTACGCCCCGCTCAGGATGCGCCGCCGTACGACCCGGTGAGACACGGGCGTTTTCGCCCGTATCCGCACGTCACACGGCATCCGGCGACCGCGCCCCGCGGCAGGCGTGGCACCCTGGGCTCCTGTTGAATCCCGCACCACCCGAGGAGACGTGCCACGTGCCGCAGAACCAGCCAGCGGAGTCCATCGCCGCCCCGGCGGTGCTCGCCGAGGAGCGCAGACTCCACAAGGACCTCGGCTTCTGGGGCCTGACCGCGATCGGGTTCTCCAACATCCTCGGCTCCGGCTGGCTGTTCGCGGCCCTGTACGCCGCCCAGACCGCCGGGCCCGCCGCGCTGCTGTCCTGGATCGCGGCGGGCGTGCTGTGCGCCCTGATCGCCCTGGTCATGGTGGAGCTGGGCGCCACCCGCCCGGAGGGCGGCGGCACCGTCCGGTGGCCGCTGTACGCGAGCGGACGGCTGGTCGGCACGATGGTCGGCTGGTCCGTCGTGCTGTCCGTCGGCGGTACGGCCGCGGAAATCAGCGCGATCATGCAGTACGCCGCGCACTATCTGCCGGGGCTCTACGACGGCGGCCGACTCACCCTCCCGGGCCTCGGCGTGGCCGTCGCACTGAGCGTCGTGCTCACCGCGCTGAACTGGTTCGCCGTGCGGATATTCGCCCGGCTCAACAACCTGGTGTCGGTGTTCAAGGTCGTCGTCCCCGTGGTCACCGTGATCGCGCTGTTCCTGTCGGGCACCCACTCCGGGCGCCTCACCGAACACGGCGGTTTCGCACCGTACGGCTACGCGGCCTGCCTCACCGCCCTCGCCGGCGGCGGCATCGTGTACTCCGTCAACGGGTTCCAGGCGCCGCTGGACTTCTCCGGCGAGGCCCGCAATCCGCGCCGTTCCGTACCGGCCGCGGTGCTCACCGGCATCGGCCTCGCCGTGCTGGTCTACCTCGGGCTCCAGCTGGCGTTCCTGTACACGGTGCCGGACTCCGCGCTGGGCGACGGCTGGCAGGGCGTCAACTTCGAGTCGCCGTTCGGTCAGCTCGCCCTCATCCTCAATCTGCACTGGCTGGCCACGCTGCTGTACGCGGACGCCGTGATCTCCCCGGGCGGCTCCGCCTACGTGGGCGTGGCGATCAACGCCCGGCACACCTACGCCCTGGCCAAGAACGGGCTGCTGCCCCGCTTCTTCATGCGCATCGACCCCGCGTCCGGCATGGCACACCGCGCGCTGCTGCTCAACCTCGCGGTCATCGTCGTCTTCATGCTGCCGTTCGGCGGCTGGCAGGACATCGTGAGCGTGATGGGGGACATGTATCTGCTCATCTACGCGGCCTCGGCGGTGGCCGTCGCGGTGTTCCGGGCCCACGACCGGGAGCGGGGCGTGCCCCGGGCGGACGGGCAGGTGCCGGGGGTGCGCTGGATCGCGCCGCTCAGCTTCGTCGTGGCCAGCGAGTTCGTGTTCTGGTCCGGCTGGCACGACCTGCGGCTCGCGCTGCCCCTCGTCCTCGTCGGCGTCCCGCTCTTCCTGCTCCAGCGGCGCGGCACCGCCGGACTCCCCGCGCTCGGCGAGCTGCGGCACGGCGCCTGGCTGGTGTTCCACCTCGCCGCGCTGACGCTGCTGTCGTGGCTCGGCACCTTCGGTGGTTCCGGCCATCTTCCGGCGCCGTACGACACGATCGCGGTGGGCGCCCTCGCGTTCGGCGTGTTCGCGTGGGCGGTGCGCTCGGGCGCCGCGCACCTCAGGACGGGCGCCGCGGAAGCGCCGCCCGAGGCCCCGGCGGTGTGAGTACCTGCCGTCGCACGCGGCCGGAAAACCCTCGCGCCGCCGGACAACCCCTGGCGCGGCGCTGCTCCTTGGCCGATGATCGCACCACCACCGGCCGTGTACGACCCACCGCATACGGAGGATTGAGACGCGATGAGTGCTCGGAGTGCGCGACCCCTCCCCGAGAGCACACCCGCCGCGAAGGGAGTGGACGCGCGCGGTGTCGGCGCGTTCCTCGACGCGCTGGAGGCGGCGCCCGGCATCGAGCCGCACAGCCTGATGATCGTGCGCCACGGGCAGGTGGTCGCCTCCGGCTGGTGGGCGCCGTACACCCCGGACCGGCCGCATCTGCTCTACTCCATCAGCAAGAGCTTCACGGCGACGGCGGCCGGATTCGCGGTGGCCGAGGGGCTGATGAGCCTCGACGACACGGTGCTCTCCTACTTCCCCGAGTTCGACGGCGACATCACCGACCCCCGCAGCCGGGCCATGCTCGTCCGGCACGTCGCGTCCATGGCCAGCGGGCATCTGACCGAGACCCGGGAGCAGGCGTTCGCCCGCGACCCGGACGAGCCCGTGCGCGGGTTCCTGCTGACCCCGCCCGACCGCGACCCCGGTACCGTCTTCGCCTACAACCAGCCCGCCACGTACAGCCTCGCCGCGATCGTCCAGCGCGTCACCGGGCAGTCCCTCACCGACTATCTGCGGCCACGGCTGTTCGACCCGCTGGGGATCGGTGAGACGGCCTGGCTCCAGCGTCCGCCCGGCCGCGACCTCGGCTTCAGCGGCATGTTCGCCACCACGGACGCCCTCGCCCGGCTGGGCCTGCTGTACCTGGGCGACGGGGTCTGGGAGGGCCGCCAACTGCTGCCCGCCTCCTGGGCGGCCGAGGCGACCCGGGCGCACATCACCAACGCCGACGGCACCGCCGAGGGCGCGAAGTCCGACTGGCAGCAGGGATACGGGTTCCAGTTCTGGCGGTCCCGCCACGGCTACCGGGGCGACGGGGCGTACGGCCAGTTCTGCCTGGTGCTGCCCGAACACGACGCGGTGGTCGCCATGACGGCGGACACCCAGGGCATGCAGGCGGTGCTGGACCTCGTATGGCGGCATCTGCTCCCGGCGTTCGGCCCCGCGCCCCTCGACGGCCGCCAGGACGACGACGCGGCCCTGCGGCGGCGGCTCGACGGCCTTCAGCTGCCGCCGACCTACGAGAAGTTCGCGGCGGTGGACGCCGGGGCGGCCACGACCTTCACCCCGGCCGGTGGCACCTGCGCGGACCAGCCCGCGCTGGCGGAGGTGACCGTCGCCGCCGAGGGCGACGGTGTGTGGACCGTCTCGCTGGTGGAGGGCGCGTCCCGGCTCGATGTGCGGCTCGACACCCCGGGGTGGACCGTCCAGGAGGGCACGGACCAGCGGGTCCCGACGGCGGCGAACGGCGGCTGGACCGACCCGGACACCTTCGTGGCCGACATCGCGTTCCTGGAGACCCCGCACCACCTCGACGTGACCTGTTCGAGGGCCGACCGGACCTTCACCGCGCGCTGGCGCACGACGCCGCTGCACTCGGCGCCGCTGCCCGCGATGGGCGTCCCCCGCCGTCCACGGCGGTGAGGAACCCGGCACGGGGGCCCGGCAACCATTGCCCGCTCGGCGGCGACAGTCGCATGGACGATTACCCCGAGCTGAGGATGGTGTGGTCATGGCGGCCCAGCGGCGGCGCATACGAGGAAACGGCGGGCGCGGAACGGGCGTGGTGGTGTGGGCGGTGCCGCTGGCGGTGGCCCTGACGGTCGGTCTCGCCTCCCAGGGACCCGGCTCCCCGGCGGACACGAGCCCGGCGAATACGAGCCCGGTGGCCGCGGCCTGGGCCGATGGCGTCGCCGACGGGTTCGCGTCGGTCAACGCGCTCGGCCAGAACGGTACGTACGGGGGCCGCGACGGCAAGACGGTGACGGTGCGGACCCTGGCCGACCTGGAGAAGTACGCGACGGCCGCCGAGCCGTACGTCATCGTGGTGACCGGGGCGATCACGATGGATCCCAAGGGCAAGGAGATCAAGGTCGCCTCGGACAAGACGATCGTGGGCCAGGGGACCGCGGGCGAGATCGTCGGCGGCGGCTTCTTCCTCGGGCAGGGCGTGCACAACGTCATCATCCGCAACCTGACGATCCGCGACTCGTACATGGGCACGTGGAACGACAAGGATCACGACTTCGACGCCATCCAGATGGACGGCGCCCACCACGTGTGGATCGATCACAACGACCTGAAGCACATGGCCGACGGCCTGATCGACAGCCGCAAGGACACGACGTACCTCACGGTCTCCTGGAACCGGCTGCAAACGCACAACAAGACGTTCGGCATCGGCTGGACGGAGAACACCACGGCCGACATCACCATCCACCACAACTGGTTCCGGGAGACGGAGCAGCGCAACCCGTCCACGGACAACGTCGCGCACGCGCACCTGTACAACAACTACCTCCAGGACGCCCCGGGGACGGACATCACCTCCTCCTACGGCAATTACTCGCGCGGCAACACCAAGATGGTGCTGGAGAACAGCTACTTCGAGGGGATGAAGAACCCCGTCATCAAGGACGCCACCGCCTCGATCGTCCAGCGGGGCAACACGTTCGTGGGCACCAGCGGCCGCAATGAGAGCGGCGGCACCGCCTTCGACCCCAAGACGTACTACCCCTACACCCTCGACGCCGCCGCCAAGGTGCCGTCGGTGGTGAAGTCCGGTTCCGGACCCGGCGGCACCCCGGCGCGGTAGCGGGCCGCGGTCTGCGAAAGCGTCAGCCCCGGCGGGCCGGGCCCGTGGACTTCCTGATGACGAGGTCGACCGACATGTCGAGCCGGATCGGGGCCCGGTCCGGTTCACCGGTGACGGCGCCGAGCACCCGTACGGTCTCGGCCGCCATGTCCTCGAAGGGCTGACGCACCGTGGTCAGCGCGGGCGCGGCGGACCCGGCGGCGTCGATGTCGTCGAACCCGACGACCGAGACGTCTCCGGGGACGTGCAGCCCGCGTTCGGCACACGCCTCGATGACCCCGAGCCCCTGGAGGTCGTTGCCGGTGACGAAGGCCGTCGGGGGATGCCACACGTCGAGGAGGGCGTGGGCGGCGCGCCGGGCGGGTTCGGTCTGGAACGCCACCGCCCGGATCAGTGCGCGGTCCGGGTGGATGCCCGCGTCCCGGAGCGCGGCCAGGTAGCCGCCGAACCGCGCCCGGCAGCAGGTCAGTTCCATCGGCCCGGAGACCAGGGCGATCCGCTCGTGGCCGAGGCCGGTGAGATGACGGGCGGCCATCGTTCCGCCCCGCCACTGGGTCGCCCCGATGGCGTTCATCCCGGAGGGCGCGTCGCCGATCGTGTCGAGCACGACCACCGGGATACGGGCCTGCGCCAGCCGCTCGGTGACGACCCGAGGGACCGGGGAGAGGACGAGCACCACCCCGCTCGGGCGGCGGGCGAGCAGGGCGTCGAGCCAGCCGGTGTCCCCCTCGGAGTGGCTCACCGTGAGCGCGTACCCCAGGGGGCGCAGCACCGTGGACAGACCGCGGATGAGGGGTGCGTTGACGGCGCTCCCGGCGCAGCCGAACACCACCTCGACCGATCCGTGGCGCGGGCCGCGCGGCCGCCACTGGTATCCGGTGGTCCGCACCGCGTCGAGGACGCGGCGGCGTACCTCGGCCGACACTCCGGGCCGTTCGTTGAGGACCTTGGACACCACGCTCTGTGAGACGTTCGCGGCCTCCGCCACCGTCGTCATGCGCACGGCGGGGCGTACTGCGGGTCGTACCGTCATCGTTGCTTCCTCCAGTCCTGGTGAGCCGGGCGGGGCGCGGTGCTCTCCCGCACCACGAGAGAGGTCGCCAGCTCGACACCGCGCCCGGCCGTGGAACCGCGTCGTGCCTGCTCCTGGTCGATGAGCCGGACCGCCTCGGCGGCCATCTCCGCGAGCGGCTGACGGACCGTGGTGAGGGGCGGCGTCAGCATCGCGCAGACCGTCGTGTCGTCGAACCCGACCACCGACAGGTCCTCCGGCACCCGCAGCCCGCGCGCCCGCGCCGCCTGGTACACCCCGGCCGCCAGCACGTCGGAACCGGCGAAGACGGCGGTGGGTGGGGCAGGCAGGGCCAGCAGGGCCGCGGCGCCCCGCGCCCCTGCGGTGACGCGGACGTCGGCGTGCCGGGTCAGTGCGGGGTCGGGGGAGAGGGAGAACTCGCGGTGCGCCGCCAGATAGCCCTCGTACCGCTCCCTGGTGCTCGGGGCCGCGGAAGGCCCGCCGAGGAACCCCACCCGGCGGTGCCCCAGTTCGAGGAGGTGGCGGGTGGCCGCGGCGCCGCCCGACCAGTTCGTCGCCCCCACCGTCGGAACGGCGGGCTCCTGCACACGGACCGCGTCGAGGACCACGAGCGGCACCGGCAGCTCCGCCAGCGCGGCCATCGCGTCGTGGCCGGGCATGGTCAGCGCCACGAGGATGCCGTCCGACGGCCGCGCGCGGCGGCCGTCGACCCAGTCGCCGAGCCGGAAGCGCGGATGGTCCACCGGGGTGAGCGCCAGGGTGTATCCGAGTCCGAATGCCGCGCGCTGGGCCCCGTCGACGAGTTCCGCGGTCCACGGTGTGGCGAGGTCTTCGATAAGCATGTCGAGAATTCCGCCGAGTTGTCGGCGGCGCTCTGCGCGGAGCACATATCCGATCGCCCGCGCCGCCTGTGTGACGCGCTCTCGGGTCTCCTCCGAGATATCCGGCTTGTCGGCGAGTACCCGGGAGACCGTGGAGACCGATACGCCCGCCGCCTTCGCAACGGCCGTCATTGTCACGCGCGTTGACATGCTGATTCCCTCCCGCCGGGCATCGCGGCCGTACCGCTCGGCCGCAAATTCCCGCAAAAGATGGTCGAATATTCCGCCAGAACTGCACGCAAAGAGCCGGTGAGTCGTGTGTTCGGTCCCTTTTCTTGACAGTGGTTTTTACCCGCGTTTAGCGTCGCCGTCGCTGAAGTTCCGCAATGTTTTGCGTCTCATTGCAGAGGAGACCGTATGCATAAGGAATCCAGCCCCCGGCGCCTGGCCGCGGTGGCCGCCGTGACCGCGCTGCTCCTCGCCGGTTGCGCCGACGGGTCCTCGGACGGCGAAGGGTCCGGCAGACAGACCCTCACCTTCTGGGGGTGGTCGGACATGTCGAAACCGGTCGCCCGGTGGAACAAGACCCACCCCGGAATCCACGTGAAGTTCCAGGCGATCACCTCGAATTTCTATCCGAAGCTCCAGGCCGCGCTCACCGGGAAGTCCGGCGCACCGGACATCACCCAGGTGGACTACCCCAATCTCACCTCGACGATCATCGCCGGGAACCTCAAGGACGTCACGGCCGAAACCCGCGATCTGAAGGGGCAGTTCAAGCCCGCCGTATGGGACCAGGTCGTGGTGGACGGATCCTGCTGCCGCTCATCGTCCTCAACGACCAGTCGCTGTGGCCGGTCACCCTCGGGCTCTACTCCTGGCAGCTCAACGCGATGAGCGAACCCGACCTCGTCCGGATCGTCGTCACGGGCTCCATGGTCGGCACCATCCCCCTGGTCATCCTCTTCCTCGCGCTCCAGAAGTACTGGCGCAGCGGCATCACGACGGGAGCGATCAAGTAGCCATGAACAGTCGCATGGACACCTTCCGCGCGCGCATCGGCGGCTTCGCCTTCGGCGGGGACTACAACCCCGAGCAGTGGGACCGGCCCGTATGGGACGAGGACGTGGCGCTGATGCGGCGCGCCGGGGTCAACCTCGTCACCCTCGGCGTGTTCGCCTGGGCGTCGCTGGAGCCCGAACCGGGCCGCTTCACCTTCGCGTGGATGGACGAGGTGATGGACCTCCTCCACGCAGGCGGCATCAGCGTCGACCTGGCCACCCCGACCATGGCGCCACCGGTGTGGCTCACCCACGGCCACCCGGACGTGCTGCCCGTCATGGAGGACGGCGAGACGTTCGGCTTCGGCAACCGCCTCCACTTCGACCCCGCCTCGCCCCGCTACCGCGAACACGCTGCCCGCATCACCACAGCGCTCGCCGAGCGCTACTCCCACCACCCCGCCCTCGCGATGTGGCACATCAGCAACGAGTACGGGCCCACCTCGTACGGCGGCCACAGCGCGGTCGCCTTCCGCGACTGGCTCCGGCGCAGGTACGGCAGCCTGGAGGCGCTGAACGACGCCTGGTACACCCGCTTCTGGTCCCAGCGCTACACCTCCTGGGACCAGATCGACCCGCCCGAGGTGCCGCGGACGTGGTCCAACCCCACCCGCCGCCTGGACTTCAAACGGTTCGTCTCCGACGCCAACCTCGCCTGCTTCCGCATGGAACGCGACATCGTGCGCTCCTACCGTGACGACATCCCGGTCCTCACCAACTACATGCGCTTCTACAAGCACGCCGACTACTGGACGTGGGCCGCCGAACAGGACGCCGTGGCCCTCGACATCTACCCCGACCCCGGACAGGACGACGCCCATGTGGCCGCCGCCCTCAACTACGACCTGATGCGCTCGCTGCGCGGCGAACCCTGGATCCTCATGGAGCAGGCCGCCGGCGGCGTCTCCCAGTGGAAGGTCAACAACGTCAAGCGCCCCGGCCGGATGCGGCTGGGCTCCTACCAGGCGCTCGGGCACGGCGCCGACAGCGTCCTGTACTTCCAGTGGCGGGCGAGCCGCGGCGGCCACGAGCGGTTCCACTCGGCGATGCTGCCGCACTCCGGCACCCGCTCCCGCACCTGGCAGGAGATCGAGGCACTCGGCACCGAACTGCCGCGGATCGCCGAAGCCGCGGGCTCGGGCTCCCACGCCGACATCGCGGTGCTCTTCGACTGGAACGCCTGGTGGGGGCTGACCGAGACGAGCGGCCTGCCGCGCAACGACTTCGACTACCCGCGGATCGCCACCGACCACTACCGGCCGCTGCTGGAAGCCCATCACGCCGTCGACACCGTGTCCTTCGGCTCCGACCTCAGCCGCTACAAGGTCGTCGTCGTCCCCAACGCCTACCTCGTGGACGATGCCTTCACCGACGCCCTCACCCGCTTCACCGAGAACGGCGGCACGCTGGTCTGCTCTTTCTTCTCCGGCGTGGTCGACGCGCACAACCACGTCCGGCAGCCCGCCTACCCCGGCGCCTTCCGCGCCCTCATCGGCGCGTACATCGACGAGTACTGGCCCGCCCGCCCCGACGAGACGTACCTCCTGACCCGAGCCGACGGGACCACCGCCGCCGCCGACTGGTGGCAGGACAGCATCCACCCCGAGAGCGCGCGCGTGCTGGCCTCCTACGCCACCGGCGCGCTGCGCGGACGGCCCGCGATCCTGGAGAACACGGTCGGCCGCGGCCGCGTCGTCTACATCGGCACCCGCCTGGAGGCCACCGCGCTGCGCGACACCCTGCTCGACGCCGTGGCCGCAGCGGGCGTCTCACCGCTCCTCGACCATGCCCCGGCCCACCTGGAGGCGACCCGGCGGACCGGCGAGGACGCGGAGTTCCTGTTCCTCCTCAACCACTCCGACACGGAGACCGTCCGTGTCCCCCTCACCGCGGACGGGATCGACCTGGTCTCCGGGACGAAGACGGACGGGGCCGTCGAACTGGCCCCGCTCGCCGTAGCGGTCGTACGGTCCGAGCCGCGGCGGGCAGCGGGCGGCGGGCGGCGCGTGGGGTGAGCCGGCAAACCCGCCGAGAAGGTGCTGCGCCGCTGGTGGCGGGGGTGAAACCCGGCTGACGTGCGCCTCAGCCGTCGACGCCTAGGCTCGGCTGTGTGACGTGGCCGCGGTCGCTGATGGACACCGTGCGTTCCGGGCTGACGATCGAGCGCGCCCGGCTCGAACCGCTGGCCGCGCTGCGCGCGGCGGCCGGGGTGGCGATCGTGATCGGGCTCTCGCTGTGGACGGCCTCCCCGTCGTACGCCGCGTCCGCCGCGTTCGGCGCCTTCTCGGCCGGTACGTCGACGTTCCAGCGCAGCTGGCGGCCGCGCAAGGTGATCGCGCTGGTCGCGGGGGCCGGGCTCGGGCTGAGCACCTTCGTGGGCTATCTCGCGATGTCCCATCTGGCGCTCTTCCTGCTGCTGCTCGCCGCCTGGGCGTTCCTCGCCGGGATGGCCTGGGCGGCCGGGCCGACCGCCGGGATCGTGGCGACGACGACGGTCGCCATCATGCTGCTCACCATCACCCTGCCCACCGGTGTCATGGAGGCCCTGGAACACGCGGCGATCATCGCGTTCGGCGGCGTGGCGCAGGCGGTACTGATCTGGCTGTTCCCGATCCGCCGATGGGGGAGGCACCGGGACGCGCTGGCCGACGCCCTGGCCGCGGTGGCGGACTACGCGCGGCGGCTGCGCGAGGACCCGGTGGCGCCGTTCGCCCCGGAGCCGATGATCACGGCCCGGAGCGCCGCCGCCGTCACGCCCTCACAGGCACGCCGCCGCCCCGCGGCCCTGCACGGCCCGCGGGGTCTGGCCGAACGCATCCGCCCCGCCCTCGCCGCCCTCGCCGACCCCCGGGTCGGCGCACCCGCCGAAGGCCCG
>NZ_RIBZ01000776.1:0-11806 GCF_003721215.1 Streptomyces botrytidirepellens | reverse complement strand
TGGCGGCAGGCACGCCCGTAGCCGGGGCGGCGGCGGGCAGGCCCGCAGCCGGGGTGGACGCGGGCACACCCACAGCCGGGGCGGCGGACACGCCCGTGGCCAGGGTGGGCGCGGGCCGCGGGGCCGTCGGTGGGACGTACTCGCCGACCACCACATGGGCGTTGGTGCCGGACAGTCCGAAGGAGCTGACGCCCGCGAGCGCCACCGGACCCGCCTTGGGCAGCTGCCGGGCGGCGGTGACGATGTCGACGGCGGACGCCTCGCCGTCCAGCAGCGGGTGGCGCCGCTCCAGGTGGAGGGAGGCCGGGATGACGCCGTGCCGGACCATCAGCACCGTCTTGATCAGCCCGGCGATGCCCGCGGCCGCCTCCGCGTGGCCGATGTTGGTCTTGACCGAGCCGGTGAGCAGGGGACGGTCCCGGGCCCGCCCGGGGCCCGTGGCCTCGGCGAGGGCGCGCAGTTCGACCCCGTCGCCGACGGGCGTTCCGGTGCCGTGCGCTTCGACGTAGTCGAGCTGGTCCGGCCGGATTCCGGCGCTCCGGCACGCCTCGTGCACCATCGTGGCCTGTCCGTCCACGGACGGCTGCATCAGCAGCCCGCTGGCCCTGCCGTCGCAGGTGACCGCGGAGCCGAGCAGGACGGCCCCCACCGGGTCGCCGTCGCGGACCGCGTCGTCCAGCCGCTTGAGGACGACGGTGCCGACGCCCTCGCTCCGTACGAAGCCGTCGGCCGTGGCGTCGCCGAACCGGCAGCGCCCCGAGGGCGAGAGCATGCCGCCCTCGGAGTAGGCGACGGCGTCCTGCGGCGACAGGATGATGTTGGCCCCAGCGGCGATGGCGAGGTCGCTCTCCCCGGTCAGCAGGCTCTGCCGCGCCGCGTGCACGGCGACCAGGGAGGACGAGCACGCGGTGTCGATCACGACGCTGGGGCCGCGCAGGTCCAGCGCGTGGGAGACGCGCCCCGCGGTGACGGCCCTGATCCGCGCCCCCACGGCGTCCCGCAGCACCGGCTCGGCGGGGGCGTCCTCGGCCTCCGCGTACTCCGCGGTGGCCTGCCCGACGAAGACGCCGGTCCGGCTTCCGGCCAGCCGCTCGGGAACGAGGCCCGCGTCCTCCAGCGCCTCCCACACCACGTGCAGCAGCAGCCGCGCCTGGGGGTCCATGCTCTCGGCCTCCACGGGCGCGATGCCGAAGAACGCGGCGTCGAAGCCGAACGCGTCGTCCAGGAAGCCGCCGTGGCGGGAAACGGTCCTGCCCGGCCTGCCGGGCGTGGGGTCGTAGGCGCGGCCGATGTCGAAGCGGTCCGCGGGGACCCCCGTCACGGCGTCGCCGCCCCCCATGAGCAGGTCCCAGAAGGCATCCGTACCGGCCGCTCCGGGAAACCGGCACCCCATGCCGACAACGGCGATCGCGGTGTCGTCCATCTGTCGTCTGCGCTCCACGGCGCTCCCCCTTCATGACGTGAGAATGACGCCGCCATAGTGGCAATCACTGTGATTCAAAGTTGTATCGGAGGGCAAAAGTTTACCCAACTCGCTCACTATGCGTCCCCGGAATTCAGCAGACAGCGACCCATGCCGCGCCCATTTGCCCCGCTTTCCTCGCAGTTGACGTACCCTCATCGCCGCGAGCACGCTGAGTTTGTACTTGCGCTCATAGATGTACGGCGCTATATGTTTACCCTCGAGGAGGGGGACTGACGGATGATCGCCAACGTACTCGGGCCGCTGCGCGTGACGTTGAACGGCGGCTCAGTCGTGCCGGCTGCGCCGAAGGCCAGGAAGGTGCTCGCCCTACTGGTGCTGAACCGGGGGCGGGTCGTGCAGATCGACGCGATGGAGCGCGAGGTATGGGGCGCGGCGACGCCCAAGAGCGCGGCCACCAGCCTTCAGAACTACGTCATGCAGATCCGCAAGCACTTGGGAATGGTCCTTCCCGGCGGGCCCGGGAGCGCCCTCGCCAAACAGATCCTCGTCACCGAGCAGACCGGATACCGGCTGGCCGTCCCCGACGACGAGTTCGACGTGCGCCGCTACCAGGACCTGGTGGCCGAGGCGGGCCGCGCGGAGGAGGCGGGCCATCTGGCCCAGGCCTCGGCGCTGCTGCGGTGCGCCCTCGACCTGTGGCGCGACGAGCCGCTGGCCGACCTGCCGACCGGGCCCGTGCTCCAGTCGCACGTGCTGCGTCTGGAGGAGGACCGGAAGTCCGTACTGCGCCGGCGCATCCTGCTCGACCTGCGGCTCCAGCGGTACGAAGTCGTCGGCGAGCTGCGCGCGTTGACGGCGCTGCACCCGTACGACGAGATGCTGCACGAATGCCTGATGATCGCCCTGAACCGCTCCGGCAGACGCAACGACGCCCTGTCGGTCTATCAGGGGCTGCGCTCCGCCCTGGCCGAGGGGATCGGCCTGGAGCCCTCGATGCGGCTCCAGGAACTCCAGAAGTCGATCCTCGTGGCGGGCGGTTCCCTCACCCCCGCACTGCCGTCCGTGGGGCTGTGACACCGGCCCGCGCCGCAGCGCCATGCCCCACCATGCACAGTGCCGCGGTGAGTTCCTCCAGCAGCACGTCCGCGCCGGTGGGCGAAAAGGGAAAGAAGTGGCCGCCCTCCACGCGCCGCCCGCGGTGGGCGGCGCGGGTGAAGGCGGCCCACCCGGGCAGGGTGTCGCCCGGCACCAGCGGGTCGTTCGTCCCGGCGAGGGCCGTGAGCGGCACCCCGAGGCATACGTCCCGTACGGCGCGCAGCGCCCGGCCGGTGAGGGCCAGGTCGTGGGCGAGCACCCGTGCGCGCGGGTCGAGCGAGGTGTCGTCGAGCGCGCCCGCGGGGAGCCCGTGCAGCGCGAAGATCTCGTCCAGCCCGTCGACGGTGTGCAGCCGCTCCGGGTGGGGGTACGCCCGCTCCCCCGGCAGTCCGCAGCTCACCACCACGGCGCCCGGGTGCGGTGCCGCCCCCGGCGCGTCCGCCACCGCGACGGCGAGCAGCGCGCCCATGCTGTGCCCGTAGAACACCGTCGGCAGGGGCGGCAGCCCGCCCAGTGCGCCGCGCACGCCCCGGACCACCTCCGCCACGCTCTCCGCCGGGGGCTCGGCGGCCCGCTCGGCGCGCCCGGGCAGGGTGATGCCGAGGAGTTCCACGTCGCCGGGCAGCCGTGACAGCGGCGTCAGATACCGCTGGGCGTCGCCGCCCGCGTGCGGGAAGACGACGATCCGGGCGGCCGGGGCCGGGTGCGCGGTGCGCAGACCGGACGTCCAGCCGCCGGTGGTCGGGCTCGGGAACACGGCGATCCGCCTCCTGGTGTCGACTGACGGGTGGGGCCCGGTACGGACGGTCCGTACCGGGCCCGGGGGCGCTGCTCAGTGGCCCATGCCGATCCCTCCGCTGACCGGCAGGACCGCTCCGGTGATGTAACTCGCCTGCTCGCTCGCCAGGAAGCGGACGGCGGCCACGACCTCCTCGACCCTGCCCGGGCGGCCGAGCGGTGTCATCCGCATCAGGTCCTCCATGCGGCGTTCGGACAGCGGTGCCGTCATGTCGGTCTCGATGATGCCGGGCGCCACCACGTTCACCGTGATGCCGCGGTCGCCCAGCTCCCACGCGAGGGAGCGGGCCATGCCCACCAGCCCGGCCTTGGCCGAGGCGTAGTTGGTCTGCCCCGGCGAGCCGAGGAAGCCGAGCGCCGAGGAGACGAGCACCACCCGGCCGCGCCGGGCCGGGAGCATGCTGGTCAGCGCGGCCCGTACGGTCGCGAACGCGCCCGTGAGGTTGGTGGAGAGCACCTCCTCGAACTGCTCGTCCGACATCCGCAGCGCGGGCCGGTCCCGGGTGATCCCGGCGTTGGCCACCACGACCTCCACCGGGCCGTGTGCCGCTTCCGCCTCGCGCAGCGCCTTCTCGACCTGTCCCGGCACGGTGACGTCCGCGTGGACACCGAGCACCCCGTCCGGCGGGCTGCCCGTGCGGTGGCTGGCGGCGACCTTGTCGCCGTCGGCCGCGAAGGCGGCGGCGACGGCGGCGCCGATGCCCCGGTTGCCGCCGGTGACGAAGACCGAACGGTTCATGGTTTCCCCTCCCTTCCCGCGACGCTCACGCGGGGGTGACGACGAGGGCGGCGTTGTGGCCGCCGAACCCGAGCGAGGTGCTGGCGGCCGCCTCGATACGGGTGCGGCGCGGCTCTCCCGTGACGATGTCCAGGTCGATCTCCGGATCCTGGTTCTTGAGGTTCCCGGTCGGCGGCACGGTGCCGTGCTGCACGGCCAGCACGGTGTACGCGGCCTCGATCGCCCCGGCCGCGGCGAGGGCATGGCCGGTGACGCCCTTGGTGGAGGTCACGGCGGGGCCCTCGCCGAGGACCCGGCGCAGCATCCGGCCCTCGATCACATCGTTCATGGGGGTGGCCGTGCCGTGGGCGTTGACATGGCCGATGTCCCGCGCCGACACGTCGGCATCGGCCAGCGCGTCCCGCAGCGCCCGTTCGATGCCCCGCCCCTGTGGGTCGGGCGCGGTGGCGTGGTGGGCGTCCGAGGTGGCGCCGTACCCCCGTACGACCGCCCGCACCGTGGCGCCGCGGGCGCGGGCGTCCTCGGGGCGTTCGAGGACGAGGACCCCGGCGGCCTCCGCCGCCACGAACCCGTCCCGTTCCGCGTCGAAGGGGCGGGCGGCGTGTTCGGGGGCGTCCCGGCTCCTGGACAGCGCGCCCATCTTGGTCAGGCCCGCCATCACGGTCGGGGTGAGCGCGGACTCGCTGGCCCCGGCCAGCACGATGTCGCACGCCCCCGACCGCAGCAGGTCGCGGGCGGTGCCGACGGCGGTGGCGCCGGAGGCGCAGGCGGTGGCCGTCACCAGGCCGGGGCCGGTGGCTCCGCAGTCGATCGCCACGTACCCGGCGAGCATGTTCGGCATGTACTTGGTGATCATCAGCGGGGAGACCCGGCCGGGTCCCCCGTCGCGCAGCTCCTGGTACTGCTCCTCGAAGGTGGCCGCGCCGCCGAGGGAGTTGCCGAGGACGATGCCCACCCGGGCGCCGTCCCAGCTGTCCCGGTCCCATCCGGCGTCCTCGATCGCCATGCGGGAGGCGACGATCGCCAGCTGGACGAAGCGCTCCAGCTGCCAGGAGGCGAAGCCGCCCAGCAGTTCACCGGCGTCGAAGCCGGGGACGCGCGCGGTGAAGTCGACGGGCATGCCGTCCAGGGACGCGTCCCTGGTGGCGCAGGAGCGGCCGGTGAGCAGCCGGTCCCAGTTCTCCGCGACGCCGGATCCGGCCGGTGTCACCAGCCCGAGTCCGGTGACCGCTATGCCGTCGGCCATCAGGCCACCGCGCCCTTGTCGGTGAGCAGTTCGGCCAGTTCGCGCACGGTGAGCTGGTCGGTGAGGTCGCCCTCCTCGATCACGACCTGGAACTCCTTCTCCAGGACGAGGCTCAGCTCGATGAGCACCAGGGAGTCGAACGACAGGTTCTGGAAAGTCACCTCGGGGGTGATGATCTCCTTCTTGAGCTTGAACTGTCCGGAGAGGATGCCGGTGACGCGCTCTTCGATCACATCCATGGTGATACTCCTTCTCTGGTAAGGGAATTGCGGTAGTTGACGTGACGTCAGACGGGGGTGATGTCGGGCCAGCGCAGCCCCATCGCGCCCCAGGTGAGGCCGCCGCCGAAGCCGCCGAGGACGACGCGCTGCCCGGGGCGCAGCGCGCCCTCGAGGACACCGTCGGCGAGGGCGAGCGGAATGGAGGCGGCGACGGTGTTGCCGACCCGCCCGATGTTGGAGACGAACCGCTCCGCGGGCAGCCCCATGCGGTCCGCGACGGCCGCCAGGATGCGGGCGTTGGCCTGGTGCAGGACGACGCGGTCGATGTCGCCGGGGGCCCAGCCGAGGCGGTCGGCGGCCGTTGCGACCGAGGTGGCCATCCTGCGGACCGCCTCGGAGAACACGGCCCGGCCCTGCATGGTGAAGTAGGCCCCGGTCTCCTCCGCCGACCGGCCCGACGCCTTCTGCCGCGAGCCGCCCGCGGGGACCTCGATGAGTTCGCTGCGGCTGCCGTCGCTGCCGAGGTCGAGGCCGCCGAGGGCGCCCGGTTCCCCGGGGTCGCCGGGGCGCAGCAGGACGGCGCCCGCCCCGTCGCCGAACACCGCGCGGGTGGTGCGGTCCTCGGGGTCGAGGATGGTGGAGAAGGTGTCCGCGCCGATGACCAGCACGCTTCCCGTGGCACCGGATCCGATGACGGCGGCGGCCATGCCCAGGGCGTAGACGAAGCCGGTGCACACGGCCGCGATGTCGAAGGCGGGGACACCGGTGAGGCCGAGCCGGCTCGCCACGTCCGGGGCCGTGGCCGGGCACGGCCGGTCCGGGGTGCTGGTGGCCACCATGACCATGTCGGCCTGGTCGGTTCCGGCGGACTTCAGCGCGCGCCGCCCGGCCTCCACGGCGAGGTCCCCGGTGGACTGCCCGGGGCCGATGACATGGCGCTGCCGGATTCCGGTCCGGGTGCGGATCCACTCGTCGGAGGTGTCGAGCCGGCGGGCCAGTTCGTCATTGGTGACGACGTGCTCCGGCAGCCAGGTCCCGAGCCCCGCGAGAACCGCCGCGCGGTTCACCCGGCACTCCCGGTCCGTATGGCGCGAAATGCATGCGTGAATGCGTCGTTGGTACGGAAAGAGTCCGTAGCACGGAAGTCCGTAGCACGGAAAGAGTCCGTCAAAGAGTCCATCGATGCTTTCCCTTCTGGCCCGCCTCGCCGACTCGTGCGGCGTTTCCGGGAATTCATGCTGCATGCCGCCGCTTGAGGCGTTCTCATGTGCGGCACAGAAGGCACTCACGGTCCGCTCATTCGCGGCGTGAGAGGAACGTGAGCGGGGCGGTAGCGGGTCCGGCCAGCATGGTTGCCGTGCCGAAACACTCCACGACCTCGAGGGAAAGGGGACAGGCGTGACAGTGGCCACCGAGGCGGCCGACGCACGAGTCATCGTGCCGGAGCTCGACTTCTCCCGCACCGTCCCCAAGGACCTGGTGCACCGGGAGGCGTTGTCCGAGCTGTTTCTCACCGACAGCAGGAAAGTGACGGACGGGCATTTCGTGGCAGCGGCCCAAATACCCCCGTCGCACGCCTATTACACCGATCACACGGACCGCTCCCCGATTGACCCGCTGCTGTTGCTCGAATGCTGTCGGCAGGCGGAAACCCACGCCGTGCACGCGCATTTCGGAGCACCGCGCGACACGGTCTTCATTCTCCAGTCGTGGTCGATGCGGCTGCCCGGCGCGGCCACCGCCCGGATCGGCCCCGGTCCCGCGGAACTCGTCATGGACGTGACCACGCGTGACAGCCGGTGGCGGGACGGCACGCTCCTCGCGACGACGTATGTGATGCGGCTGTCCGTGGCCGGGCAGTACCTCGGCGACGTGTCGCTGCGCGCGGCCTACATGCCCGGCGGTACGTACGCGGCGATGCGCACCCGGCGGCGCGGCAGCACGCCGCCCACCTCGGACGCCTTCCGGCACCTGCGGGCCGGAACGCCGGTGCCGCCGGGGCGGGTCGGGCGTACCCGGGAGGAGAACGTGGTCCTGCTCGACGCGGTGACCGGACCCGACACCGTCAGCGCGCTGCTGCGCCCCGCCGGGGAGCACCCCAGCCTGTTCGACCACCCGCTGGACCACTTCCCCGGGATGGTCCTGATGGAGGCGGGCCGTCAGCTCGGCCTGCTCCACGCCGCCGAGCACGCCGGCGACGCGGACCAGCCGTGGACGCTGACCGAGCTGGCCGCGTCCTTCCAGACGTACGCGGAGCTGGACAGCCCGCTGCTGCTGACCGCCCGCCGGTCCTCCCGCCACGAGTCGGACGAGGGAGCGGAGCTGCGGCTGAGCATCGCCTTCGAGCAGGACGAACAGCTCGTCGCCGAGGCGGACATCGCGCTCACCCGCGCCCAGCGGCCCACGCCGGAGGACGCGCCGTGAAGTTCGACCGACCGCTGTATGTGAGTGCCGCGACGACCTGGCTCCCGGCCACCGTGGAGACCCCGGACGACGCCGTACGCGCCGGGCGGCTGGCACCGGAGGACGTGGCGGCGACCGGGTACCGGCGGCTGCCGGTGTCCGGGGCCGAGGCGCCGCCGGAGATGGCGGTGCGCGCCGCGCGGCGCGCGCTGGAGCTGGCGGGCGACGACCCGCGGGACGTGGGCCTGCTGGTGCACGCCTGGACGTATCACCAGGGGCACGACTTCTGGTCGCCCGCCCACTACATCGCGCACGGCGCGGGCACCCTCGACGCGCTGCCGGTCGGCGTGCAGCAGATGTGCAACGGCGGTGCCTGCGCGCTCGAACTCGCCGCCGCGCGGCTCCAGGCCGACCCGGCGACCGGCGCCGCGCTGGTCACCACGGCCGACCGCTTCTGCGAGCCCGGGTTCGACCGCTGGCGCGGCGACTACGGCCTCTGGTACGGCGACGGCGCCACGGCCGCCGTGCTGCGCACCGCCGCACCCGGCCGGGACCCGGGGCAAGCCCTTGAGCTGCTGTCCCTGGTCACGGCCGCGGCGCCCGCCATGGAGACGATGCACCGCGGCCGTGACGCCTTCAGCCCGGCGCCGCGCGAGCACAGCCGGGTGGTGGACATCCGCCGCACCAAGAAGGCGTTCCTGGAGGACAACGGCAAGGAACACTTCGCCAAGATCGTGCAGCAGCGGGTCCCCTCGGTGCTCCGGGCGGCCCTGTACGACGCGGGCGTGTCCCCGGACGACCCGGCCTTGCGCGGGGTGCTCCTGCCGCGGCTGGGCCATGCGGCGCTGAGCGCCGCGTACACCCCGGCGGTCGCGCTGGTCACCTCGGCGCCCGCGCGGGACGTGGGGCACGACACCGGCCATCTGGGCGCGGGGGACATCCTCGCCAACCTCGCGCTGCTGGCCGGGCCCGGCCGGTGGCGGCTCTCCCCCGGCGAGACGGCCGTGGTGCTCAGCGCCGGGGCCGGATTCACCTGGTCGTGCGCGGTCGTCAGGCGGCCCGTGGGCGCCCCGGCGAACGGCGCACCGGCACAGGGCGGCGCACCGGCACAAGGCAGCGCTCCGGCACGGAGCAGCGCGAACAGCGACAGCAGTGACAGGAAGGAGGGGGAATGACCCCCGCACAGCACAGCACGAACGGCCCCGATCCGGTCCTGGTGGTGGGCGCGGGACCGGTCGGCATGGTCATCGCCTGCGACCTGCTGCGCCAGGACATCCTGGTGCGGATCGTCGACGCGGCGCCCAGCACCACCATTCACTCCCGGGCCGTCATCATGTGGCCGCGCAGCCTGGAGCTGCTGCGCCGGATCGGTGTCGCCGAGGAACTGGCCGAGACCGGCAAGCACATCGACGCGGTGTCGTACTACTCCGGCAGCAATCGGCTGGGCGCCATCGAGATGAGCCGGCTGCACGACACCCCGTACCCGTTCGGGCTGTGCACCCCGCAGTGGAAGACCGAGGACGTCATCCGCAAGCGGCTGGTGGAGCTGGGCGGCCAGGTCGAGTCGGAAACCGCCCTGGTGGGGCTGGACAACTCCGGCGACCGGCCGGTGGCGACGCTGCGCCGCCGGGACGGCTCGGAGGAGCGGGTGCGGGCCTCCTGGCTCATCGGCGCCGACGGCTCGCACAGCACGGTGCGCAAGGAGCTGGGCATCGAGTTCCAGGGGCAGGGCGCCGATGTGCTGTTCGCCATCGGGGACGGGCCGCTCGACGGCCCGCTGCCCCCGGACGAGATGATCTACTGCTACAACGCGGGCGGCGCCATGGGCCTCGCGCCGTTCGGCGACGGCACGTTCCGGGTGGCGTGCAGCGTCCCGGTGTGGAACGACGAGGACGAGCCGCCCCGCGAGCTGTTCCAGGAGAACCTGAACCGGGTCGTGCCCTTCCCGGCGAAGCTCGGCGAGTTGAAATGGACGACCGTCTTCCGGGCACGCCGCAGGACCGCCGCCGCGTTCCGCGCGGGCCGCTGCTTCCTCGTCGGCGACGCGGCGCACATCTTCAGCGCGGCGGGCTCGCAGGGCATGAACACCGGCATCCAGGACGCGATCAACCTCGCCTGGAAGCTGGGCGGCGTGATGCGGGGCACCGTCGATGCCCGCGTCCTCGACACGTACGACCGCGAGCGGCGGCACTCCGCCGAGCGGGTGTCCCTGGTGACCGCCAAGCAGACCTCGTGGGGTCTGGTGCAGCAGCCCGCGAAGGTCGCGCTGCGCGACGCCCTGGTGCGCGGGGCGCGGCTGACGGGTGCGTTCCAGCGGCTGGTGACCCCGCTGATGAGCCAGCTCAGCGTCAACTACGCTTCCGATCGGGAGGATGTGAAGGCCGACATCCGCTGGCGGCGCAAGCCGCTGGGCGTCGGGGAGCGCCTCCCCGTCTTCGTGTCCGACGGGTACGAGGACGGCGAGCAGGGGCCGTGGCCGACCATCGCCGACGACCGTTTCACCGTGCTGACCTGGTCGGGCGGCGCCCGTGGCGTGCAGTGGGAGGCCCGGTGCGCGGCGCTGCGCGCGGCACTCGCCCCGCACCACCCGGTCCGGGACGTGTCGGCGTGGCCCGCGCTGAAGGAGTTCCTCGGTACCGGTCCGCGCGCCGTCGTGGTACGCCCCGACGGCCACATTGCGGCCATCGAGCCGCGCCTGGACCCGGCGCGCCTGCGCGTGGTCCTCGCCCGCGTCGGCGCGGCGCGGCCCGAGACGGCCTCGGCCGAAGCAGCCCCGACCGAGGCGGCCTGAGCACCACAGGCCCCAGCACCACAGGAACGAAGGAGACGGGAACACACATGGAACAGCGCAAGCTCGGCTCGGGCGGGCCCTCCATCGGTGCCATCGGCCTCGGCTGCATGGGCATGAGCTGGGGATACGCCGAGGGGCAGCGGAACGACGACACCTCGGTCCGGGTCATCGCCGAGGCCCTCGACCTCGGCGTGACCTTCCTCGACACCTCCGACGTGTACGGCGACGGGCACAACGAGCGGCTGCTCGGCAGGGCCCTGGCCGGGCGCCGCGACGAGGTGGTGCTGGCCACCAAGTGCGGTCTGGTGGTGGACGATCTGGCCACCCGCGCCATGCACCGCGACGGCCGTCCCGAGCATGTGCGGGCGGCGGTGGAGGCGAGCCTCCGCCGTCTGGACACCGACGTGATCGACCTGCTGTATCTGCACCGGGTCGACCCCGAGGTGCCGCTCGCCGACACCTGGGGCGCCATGGCCGACCTCGTCGCCGCGGGCACGGTGCGGCGGCTCGGGCTGTCGGAGGTCAGCATCGCTGAGGCCGCCGAGGCCCACCGTCAGCACCCGGTCGCCGCCATCCAGTCGGAGCTGTCGCTGTGGACCCGCGGGCCGCTCGGCCGCCCGGGCGAGGAGCTGGAGGGGCTGCCCGGCGCGGAGAACCTGGTCGGCTGGTGCGCGGAGAACGACGTCACGTTCGTCCCGTTCTCCCCGCTCGGCCGGGGCTTCCTCAGCGGCGCGTACGTCAGCCCCGACCAGTTCGAGGAGAGCGACTTCCGCAAGACCAACGCGCGGTTCCAGGACGAGGCGCTGGCGGCCAACGCCCGCATCGTCGACGTCGTCCGCACCGTCGCCACCCGGCACGGCGCCACCCCCGCCCAGGTGGCGATCGCCTGGACGCTCGCCCAGGGGGAGCACGTCGTGCCGATCCCCGGCACCAAGAACTCCCGCTATCTGAAGGAGAACGCGGACGCCGCCGCGATCCGTCTGAGCGAGGCGGACCTGGCGGAGCTGGACGCCGTACCGGACCCGGTGGGGTCCCGCTACTGACCCGCCACACCTCGGTCGCGGGGGCGGTGGCCCCCGCGACCGAG
>NZ_RIBZ01000775.1:0-11791 GCF_003721215.1 Streptomyces botrytidirepellens | reverse complement strand
GCCGGTCCGGCGGTCCCGGTCGCCGACCGGGCGACGGCGGCCAGCGCCTGCTTGCCCAGCCGGGGTTCGCGGCCGCCGGGGTGCCCGGGGCGCAGGGCGTACGAGGCGTGCTCGCCCACCAGCGCCCGCCGCGCGTCGTTGTACGGGCGGGAGAGCAGATCGGCGAGCGGGACGTCCGCGCCCGCGTCCCCGTACCACGCCTCCCGGTCGGCCATGGCCAGCTTGCTGCCCTCGATGAGGGTGTGCAGGTAGTCGGGCGTGCCCAGGTCCTCCGCGCCAAGACCGACCGGCAGCAGGGCGAGTTGCTGGAGGAAGACCGGTCCCTGGCTCCACGGCCCGGCCTTGCACACGGTCCAGCCGTTCCACGTGTACCGGACGGGATCCTCGTACGTGGCCTCGAAACCGGCGAGGTCGTCGCCGGTGAGCGTGCTCGCGTGGCGTTCCCCGGAGGAGTCCATGGCGGGCCGGGCCGCCGCGGCGGCCAGCTCCTCGGCGATGAAGCCCTCGCGCCACACCCGGCGGGCCGCGTCGATCTGCGCCTCCCGCCCCGGTCCTGCCGCCTCCGCCTCGGCGACGAGCCGCCGCCAGGTGGCGGCCAGCGCGGGGTTGGTGAGCAGCCGCCCGGGCGCGGGCGACCGCCCGCCCGGCAGATACAGCTCGGCGGACGTCGTCCACTCCGTCTCGAACAGCTCCCGCACGGTCTCGACCGTCTCGCCGACCCGCTCCACCGCGGGGTGGCCGTGCTCGGCGTACCCGATCGCGTACCGCAGCACCTCGGCGAGCCGCCGCGTCCCGTGGTCGCGCAGCAGCAGCATCCAGGCGTCGAAGGCGCCGGGGACGGCCGCGGCCAACGGGCCCGTGCCGGGCACCAGGTCGAGGCCGAGCCCGGTGTAGTGGTCGATGGTGGCCCCGGCGGGCGCCGGGCCCTGCCCACACAGCACGGTGGGCGGGGACCCCGCCGGGGCGAGGATCACCGGCACCTCACCGGCGGGCCCGTTGAGGTGCGGCTCGACCACGTGCAGGACGAACCCGGCGGCGACGGCCGCGTCGAACGCGTTGCCGCCGTCCTCCAGGACGGCCATGGCGGACTGCGAGGCCAGCCAGTGGGTGGACGACACCATGCCGTACGTGCCCTGGAGGGTGGGCCGGGTGGTGAACATGCAGCTCCCTGAGGGTGGCGGCCGAGGTGCGGCCCAGCATCGCGCACCACCCGCGCACCGGTCCACGGTGCGCTCAGCCCGCCGTGCGGGTGTGCCCCAGGATCGCGTCGGCGAGCGGCCCGAGCACGGCCGGGGGCAGGGCGTGGCCCATGCCGGGGATCTCCACGAGCCGGGCACCGCCGATGACCTGGGCCAGGTGCTGCGGATGCGGCAGCGGGAACACCGGCTCGGCGGTGGGTGCGAGGACGAGGGTGGGCACCTCGGTCGCGGCCAGGGCGTCGGTGCGCACCAGCCCGGACTGATCGGCGCGGGCGTGCGCGCCCGAGGTGTCGTAGCGCCCGGTGTGCTCGATGATCCCGCGCTCCAGCTCCCGGAACCAGTCGGCGTCGAAGGGGATGTGGTCGCCGTTCAACAGCTTCCAGTGCCGGACCCGCCGGTCCAGCTCGGCCTCCAGCCCGTGATCCTCCACCGGCCGCGCCCACTCCTCCAGGATCCGCGGATCCACCCCGGGCAGCTCCTCGACGGGGACCCGGGTCCCGTCGGGCGCGACGTACGGGGTGGTGCTGCACGCGGCGGTGCCCAGCAGGGTGGCGCTCAGCACCCGCTCGGGATGGTCGGCGAGGACGAGCTGGGTGAGGATGCCGCCCAGCGACATCCCGACGAGATGCGCCCGCTCGACCCCCAGCCCGTCCAGCACCGCGACCACGTCCTCGGCCAGGTCGGCGATCCGGTAGGGGTCCTGCTCGTAGGACCAGCTGGAGCGGCCGGTGTCGCGGTGGTCGTAGCGGATGACGCGGTGGTGCTCGGCCAGCGCGTCGACGAACGGCTCGGGCCAGCCCAGCCCGGCGGCCTGGGCGCCCATGACCAGCAGCAGCGCCGGGGCATCCGCGGGCCCCCGCTGCTCGGTCCAGAGCCGGACGCCGGGGGCGGCTTCGACATACGCGGTGTGTCTGTGCGCGGTGTGCATGGGCGTGGTCCTCTCGGCGCGGACGAACGGACGAGCAATGGAACGAGACGTATCGTCTCGTCACGTGCGCGCGCTGTCAAGGACTATTTCGCCGCAGGCAGAGCGGTCTTGGCTGACCGGTGGGCGGGACGCTTCTACGCTGAGGGGATGAGCAGCCACGCGCCCAACTCAGCCCGCGTCATCCCCCTGCGCCCCGTCCCCGCGGCCAAGGAGCCACTCTGGCGGGACGTCGTCGGGGACGTGCTGCGGCGGGAGCGGCTGGCGCAGCAGCGCACGCTGAAGGACGTCGCCGACGCGGCGCGGATCTCGATGCCGTACCTCTCCGAGCTGGAGCGGGGCCGCAAGGAGGCGTCGTCGGAAGTCCTCGCGGCCGCCGCCCGCGCGCTCGGTCTGGGGCTGGCCGATCTGCTCGCGCTGGCCCAGGTCGAGATCATCCGGCTGACGGGGGCGGGGGCGCGGCCGGGCAGGACCGGCGCCGCCGCCCCGCAGGCGCGGCTGAACTCCCATCAGGGCGAGGCCCGGCTGCGGCTCGCCGCCTGAGGCGCCACGTGGCTCGCCGCGCCGCTCGTCGCCCGAGGACCCCCGTGCCCCAGGTCAGGCGGCGCGGACCAGCCGCCTCGACAGCACCTCGTCGGCCAGCCCGTACGCCACCGCGTCCTCGGCCGTGAACACCTTGTCGCGGTCCATGTCCGCGCGCAGCTTCGCCACGTCGTGCGGGGTGTGACGGGACAGCACCTCCTCGACCTGGGCGCGGATGCGCAGCATCTCCTTGGCCTGGAGGCTGAGGTCGGACACCGTGCCGCGCGCCCCGCCGGTCGCGGGCTGGCCCAGCAGGACCCGGGAGTGTTCGAGGACGAAGCGCCGCCCGGGGTCGCCCCCGGCCAGCAGCACGGCCGCGGTCGAGGCGGCCTGGCCGACGCAGAACGTCGAGATCGGGGCGGTCACGAAGGTCATCGTGTCGTAGATCGCCATGAGCGAGGTGTACGAGCCGCCCGGCGAGTTGAGGTAGATCGCGATCTCCTGCTCCGGCCCGGCCGACTCCAGGTGGAGCAGCTGCGCGATGACGACGTTGGCGACGCCGTCGTCGATCTCCGTACCCAGGAAGATGATCCGCTCCGAGAGCAGCCGGCTGTAGATGTCGTACGCGCGCTCGCCCTGCGTGGTGCGCTCGACCACGGTCGGAATCGTGTACTGGCCCATGTCCTCAGATCCCCATCCGTCGTCGCGAACCGCCCGGCCGCACATCGCTCAGCGACTCCACGATGCGGTCGACCATCCCGTACTCCTTCGCCTGTTCGGGCGTGAACCACCGGTCCCGGTCGCCGTCGCGGGAGATCGTCTCCCGGGTCTGGCCGGTGTGCTCGGCGGTGATGCGCTCGATGGCCTTCTTGGTGAACTCCAGGTTCTCGGCCTGGATCGCGATGTCGGCGGTCGTCCCGCCGATCCCGGCCGACGGCTGGTGCATCATGATCCGCGCGTTGGGCAGCGCGTACCGCTTGCCCGCCGTGCCGACCGTGAGCAGGAACTGCCCCATGCTGGCCGCGAACCCCATGGCGAGGGTCGCGACGTCGTTGGGGATCAGCCGCATCGTGTCGTAGATCGCCAGCCCGGCCGTCACCGAGCCGCCGGGGCTGTTGATGTAGAGGCTGATGTCGGTGCGGGGATCCTCCGCCGACAGCAGGAGCAACTGCGCGCAGACCCGGTTCGCGGAGACCTCGTCCACCTGGGTGCCGAGGAAGACGATCCGCTGGGTGAGGAGTTGCGCGGCGAGGTGGTCGTCGAAGCGTGAGGGCGGCGTATCGCCCTCGTCGGCGCGGGGGCTCAGGGCTGGGTCCCAGCCGGTGAGGGGTGCTGGCATCGGGCCTCCCAAAGGTGGTGACCCGCGGCGGACTTCGCCGCGGTCACTTCACTGTCGGCCCGCACCGGCCGCCGGGACAGCTTTCTCTGCCCGCGGCAGATGTGCCGTCAGCAGACGTCAGCAGACGTCGCGGACGTACCCGTCGTCGTCCGGGGTGGAGACGTCCCGGTCGCGGCGTACGACGGACAGCCGGTCGCCGAAGTCGTCGCAGGCCTTCGCCATCCCCTTGTCCTCGTACTCGACCACGACCACCCGGTCCTTGTACGGCTTCGCGAACGCCCCGCACTCGTCGTATCTGCCGCACTCCTCGACCACCGCGAAGTCCAGCCCGGCCGTCGCGCGGCGCGTGGCGAGCGGCCCGGTGTTCTTCTGCGCGATCGCGAGCCCCAGGTCGTGGGCGCGCTTCGCCAGCAGGGACACATACGCGGTGGCCTGGTCCGCGGTCAGCAGGTCGGGCCAGCGGGTGAAGGTGTCGAGGTTGTCGGGCTCGACGGCGTCGAACCCCTTGTCCGCGCATTCCTCGAACCACGCCCCGACCTTCTCGGCCGCCTCCTCGCGCTTCGCGGCCGTGGTGATGTCGAGCACCGACTCCCCGTCCCACTCGGGGTCTTCGACGACCTCGCCCTTTGTGTCGTGCAGCAGCAGCCGGGACGGCCACTTCTCGTCCGGCTGGGTCTGAAAGGCGTTGACGTAACAGACGTTGTAGAGGCCCGGCGCCGGATCGTCCGCGCGGTCACGGCTCACGATCTCGACACCCTTGGGGGGTTCGTACGCGCCGCCGATCTGGTAGTCCCAGGCGGCGCCCACCGGCGGCAGCTTCACCTTTGGCTCGTTCGTCGTGGTGGTGCCGCAGCCGGACAGCGCCACGACGGCCAGGACCAACGCGCCGATGATGGCGGGCCGCCTGTGCGCGGCGGGGGAGTGGACCATGCTCATGCCTCCTGCGCCACCCGCGCGACCCGGGGCTTGCCCCGGAACACCTGCTCCGTGTGCCACGCGACGTTCTCCGCCGCGACCGGGTCGCTGCCGCGCTGCGGCCCGAGGAGCGAACGGTCGACCAGGTCGAGCACCTGGGACCGGGCCGCCGCACCGCGGCCGACGAACTCCTGGGAGACGATGATGCGCCGGCCGCCGTCCAGGCCCAGCACCCCCCGGTCGAACAGCTTGTGGTGCAGGGAGCACAGGCAGAGCGCGTTGGCGAGGTCGTCCGCGCCGCGGAAGGCCCACCAGCGCACGTGCGCGGCCTCAAGGCCCACCGGCACCCGGCCGATCGCCCCGTCGAATCCGCAGAACGCGCAGCGGTATTCGTAGGCGACCAGCACCTGCCGCCGCAGCTCGGCCGCGCGCCGCCGGTCGCGTGCGGTCACCGTCGTCCCCGCCGCGCCGTCGGCCGACTCCAGGTCGAGCCCGACCGCGGCGGCGATGTCGGTGTGGAGGGAGGGCGGGAAGTGGGTGTCCAGGAGGACGTGTGCCAGCCGCCCCAGCAGGTCCGGCTCCGCGGACAGCGCGGACCGCAGCCCCGGCACCAGCCGCCCCTCCGCGCCGCTCGCCCGTAATGCCCCCACTCCCGAACCGGGGCTGGAGCCGCCGTCGGCCGTGCGCACCTCCCACACCCCGTCGTTGGTCAGGTGGTGGAAGGGGTACGAGGGCGAGGTGTCGCGGGGCGGCCCGTAGTCCCGCAGCAGCTCCTTCAGGTCCCGTTCGATGTCCGCGTAGCGGAGCGCCTGGTCGGGCCCGTGCTGGAACCGGCCCAGGGCGTACAGCATCAGCAGTGGCTTGTGCGGTGCGCGCACCCCGTTGCTGGTCCACTGCCGCAGATTGCCGACGCGCTCGATCCAGTCCATGCCACGGACTGTATGACGGAGCGGCGGCATGTGAGGATCGGCCATCCCACAGCAGTCGCGCGAAACGGTCTTCTCTGATGCTCCGCCGAACGGCCCCTGCGGCCACGCTCGTTATGGCCTCCCTCCTGACACCGGCCCTGGCCTCCTGCGGATCGCCGCAGTCCGCGGCCGACCGCGAGACGAGATACACCCAGGTCATCGAGGACGAGACGCCGCGCGCCCGGGACGTCATCGACGCCGTCGGAGCGCCTTACGAGGCCCTGCGCAGCGATGACGGATCGATGTTGCTGCGCTACAACGCCACCTCCGTGGAGGACGACGAGGGTCCCGGCGCCAACGCCTGGCGCCTGTACGGCCCGGACGGTGACATCGTCGCCGAGCACGCGGAACACATGGACCTGGTGGAGGGCACGGACGAAGACCCGGGCCCCTTCTACGCGGTGCCGGACGGCTTCGTCTTCCTCCCCTCCGTCAAGGACGGGTTCTTCCTCGACGTACGGGGCGAACGGCATCCCGTGAAGTCGTCCGACAAGCCCCTCACCTTCGGGCGTGGCGATGTGCTGCTGTCGTCCGGTGGCAAGCACAGGCTGCTGCGGACCTCGACCCACACCGTGGCGCCCGCGGCGGGCGTGCCCTCGACCCGGGGCCTCACCTTCACCGACCTCGACGAGCGGGGTGTCGCCTGGGGAGTCCGGCAGCCGGACTGGTCCGAGCCGTACCGGGTGACGCGCCGGGAGGGCGGCCGCCCCGACCGGTCCCGGGACCTCCCGGACCGGCTCCTGGGCGAGGACATCGCCGCCCGTGGTGGCACCGCCGCCGTCCCCCTGGAGAAGTCCGTCGGCCGGGACGACACCCTCTTCACCGGGCTCTTCGTGACGACGGACGACGGCAAGAGCTGGCAGACGCTGCGGAATTCGGATCAACTGCCGCTGAACGAATTCAAGAAGGGCATCAGCGAGGTCGAGGTGGAGGTGCTCGATGACGGCCGCGTGTTCATCCAGGGCGACGACGCGACCCCCTTGATCGCCGACACCCCCGCCAACCGCTCCTTCCACAAGATCACCGAGCCTGCCCACCTCACCTCGGTCATCGCACTGGGGAACACCCTCTACGGCATCGCCGACTCCGATGTACCCAGCTATGACCACATCGACGGCGAGGGGCTGTGGCGGTCACAGGACGGCGGCCGCACCTGGACCCGGTTCCCCGGCGAGGGCGACTGACGGCGCTTGTGCGCGGTTCACTCGCCCCAGATCTGCCGGTACGCCTGCCGGTAGCCCTCGGAGTCCCACGACAGGGCGCCGCCGCTGTTGGCGGCGGTGGTGATGTGGACGGGGGCGACGTAGCCGCTGGCGGGCCTGCCCGCGAAGGCGCGGTTGAACTCGTCGACGATCTGCCAGCCCTGCTCGGACAGCGGCTCGGGCACGGTGGCGGCCTGGTGCTGCTTGGTGTTGATGCGTTCGAAGGCCGACGGGTCGCCGTCACCGGCGCCGATGGTGTACGGGGCGCCCGCGCCGTCCTTGCCCGCGGCGCGCAGGGCGGGGGCGGTGTGCTCGAAGTACAGGTCGTTGATGGCGGCGGAGTAGGTCCACTTGTCGCCGTAGCGGGAGAGCAGCGAGCGCACCGCCCCGATGGCGCGGCGGTTGACGTCGGGTATGGGGATGTTCCGGTAGCTCAGCAGCTTGACGTCGGAGCAGGTGGCGAGCTGCTTCTTGATCAGGTCCGACTTGCGCTTCGCGAACGGCACCGTGGCGTCGGTGAACAGGACGACCCCCGCGTGGCCGTCCGACCGGGCGATGATCCAGTCGGCGCTGATCTTCGCGACGTCCTCGACCCGGGAGGTGACGTTGCTGAAGAGTTCCGGCTTCTCGCTGGGGCCGGGGGCGTCGGTGGCGTGCCAGCCGATCAGCGGGATGCCCGCCGCCTTGGCCTTCTCGGCCCCGTCCGCGGCGACTTCCGGGTCGAAGCCGCCGATGACGATGCCGTCCGGCTTGAGGTCGAGGGCCTCCTTGAAGGCGGACCGGATGCCGCTCGGCGTGCCCTGGCCGTTGAGGGTGCGGGCTTTCCAGCCGAGGAGCTTGGCGGATTCCTGGACGCCCTGGGCGACTCCGGCGACGCCCGGGTTGGTGAGGGTCTGGGCGATGAAGACGATGCTCTTCCCGTGGCGGGCCTTCGGGCCGGTCGTGGGGCCCTTCCACGGGGCGTCCACGTCTTCGGCCTTGGCGACCGCCTGCTTGGCCTTGGCGAGGGTGGCGGGGCAGCCGGGCTTCGCGGGACGCGGCTGCGTCGCGGCGGTGCCGGATCCGGGCTCGCAGCCGGTGGTGGCCACGGCCAGGAGCGCGGCGGCTGTCAGGACCGACTTGCGGGTGGCGTGCACGGGTCTCCTCGCGGGGCACTGAGGTTCGGGCCGGTGGTGCGAGGAGACAGGTTACGGGTGCCGGTGCCCCGCGGGGCAGCCCCCGGGAGCGAGCAGCAAGCGACGGGGCAATGGCCTAAACCTGACAAGCGTGGATCTTCGGTAACCGTTGTCGGTGGATGTCTTGCGTGCGTGCGCACACACGGTAGTGTTCACGGCCGGTTGGACGTGTGGCGCAAACTAGTCGCTCGCATGGGCGCGGACGTCGCTCGCGTCACGCTCCCCGGTCGTCGGCGGTCGGCAACAACGACACCTCGGTCACCGCTCAGGAGCACATCGAAGGAGGCCCGGGTGTCTGTGGACACAGAGGACCCGCCGCGCGAACCGGACCCGTCCGGGCGCGCCCCGCGGGAGCCCCGGTTCCGCTGGAGAGCAGACACCCGGAGAGCAGACGCCCGGAGGGCAGACGTCCGGAGGGCGGACGCCCTGCCGCGAACGGAAGCCGTCCTCGACCGATGGCCGTTCCGGCGGAAGCTCAACGTCCTGGTGGTCGTGCCCGTCGTGGTCGTCGGCGTGCTGCTGGGCGTCGGCGCGTACGGCCAGGTGCAGCAGGCCCTGGACGCCGGCCGGACCGCGCAACTGGTGCGCGACAGCGAGCAGGTCACCCGGCTGATCAACGACATCCAGGCCGAGCACCGGCAGGCGCTGCTGCTGGCGGTGGAGCAGGAGTCGGCCCGGCCCGGGGCGGACCTGCCGTCGACCGTCGACTACCGCCGGATGCAGCGGGCCACCGACGAGCAGGCCACCGAGGTGCGTTCCGCGTTCGGCTCGGGCCTGGCGAAGGAGGAGGGCCGGGCCCTCGACTACGTCGGCAGCCTCGGCGTGCTGCGGGACAAGGTCGAGCGGGGCTCGGTGCCCGCCGCCGGTATCGACCCCGCGTACGCCAACGCGGTCGGCTACCTCATCGACGGCATCGGGCTCGACCGCTTCTCCGGCTCCTCGTCGTCCTCGGTGGTCGAGCTGCTCGACACGGTGCTGCGCGCCGACGCCGCCCACGCGGCGTTCGAGAGCGGCGTGTTCTCGGCCCAGACCCGGGACGCCAACGCCCTCACCGAGTACACGCGCGCGGCCGGTGCCCACCGGATCTACGAGGAACAGGCGGATCGTTTCAGCAGAATCGCCGGGCGGCACCAGGTCCTGCGCCTGGAGGGCATCGAGCGCAGCGCCGAGGAGAACGGCTTCGACGCCAAGTTCGCGGAGCTCCAGATCGACCCGGGCTCCCTCCAGGGCCAGTCGCCGCAGTCACTGCGCAAGGCCGTCGCCGCGGGCACCCGGCAGGCCGAGGACCGCCTCGCCATCACCGGCACGCTGACCGCCCAGATCGCCGCCCGCGCCGACAGCCTCTCCGAGGACGCCCTGCGCAAGGCGGTGGCCCTGCTCGGCCTCGCCGTCGTCGGCTTCGCCGCCTGGCTCGGCTTCTCCTTCCTGGTCCGGCGCTCGGTCGTACGCCCCCTGGCGGCCCTGACCGGCGCCGCCCACCAGGTCGTCGAGGTGGCGGGCGAGGAACTCGCCCGCGTCGAGGACGAGGACGACGAGTCCGCCGACAGCACCCCGCTGCGGCCCCGGCCCATCCCCGTACCCGTGCGCGACGAGATCGGCGACCTGGCCGAGGCGTTCAACCAGGTGCAGGTCACCGCCGCGGCGCTGCTGGAACGGCAGGTGCTCAGCCGCCGCAACGTCGGCGAGATGTTCGGAAACGTCGGACGCCGGGTCAGCAACCTCACCACCCGCCAGCTCACCCTGATCGACGCCGTCGAACGCGAGGAACACGCTCCCGAGGTGCTGGAGCGGCTCTACCGCATCGACCACATCGCCGTACGCCTCCAGCGCAACGCCGACAGCCTGATGCTGCTCGCCGGAATCCGGGAAGCCGAGCTGGACGCCCAGCCGACCGCCCTCGCCAACGTCATCCGGGCGAGCCTCGGCCGCATCGAGGGGTTCCAGCGGGTCTCCCTGCGCTCCGAAACCGAGGTCACCGTCGCGCCCGACATCATCGGCGATCTGACGCTGATGGTCGCCGAACTGCTGGAGAACGCGGTCGCGTTCTCCCCGTCCGAGACCCCCGTCGAGGTCGTCGTCCGGCCCGGCACCGACATCACCGCGGACGGCGGCGCGCTGATCGAGGTCATCGACCACGGCCTCGGCATGGGCGCGGAACGCCTCGAAGAGGAGAACGCCCGGCTCATCCGCCGCGAACGCCTCGACCTGGTCCCCACCAAGGTGCTGGGCCTCTTCGTCGTCGGCAGCCTCGCCCGGCGCTGGGGCATCCGGGTCACCCTGAGCCGTACGCCCGGCGGCGGCGTCACCGCCACCGTGTGGATCCCCGACGCGCTGCTGATGGCGGTGAACGCCGGGGACGCGGCGGCCGCGCCGCCGGTGGTCACGGAGCTGGCGCGGACGCCGTCCGGACGCGAGCCCGTCGATTCCGCCGGTTCTGCTGGTTCTGCTGGTTCCGCTGGTTCCGCTCCCGCGTCCACCGGTGCCACGCCGCTGCCCGTACGGACGCCCGCCCCCGCGCCGGAGTCGCGCCAGGCGGCACCCGCGCAGCCCGGCGGCCTGCCCCGGCGCATCCCGAACCGCAAGGGTGCGGAGGGCATTCCGGACCCTGCGGAGCGGGAACCGTCCACCGAGCAGACGCCGTCCCCGACCGGGGAGAAGTCGTCCACGGGGGAGAGGCCCTCCGCCGGGGAGAAGTCGTCCGGCGAGCCCACGTCCCGTCCGCTGCGGCGGCGGGTACGGGGCGCGACGCTCGACAAGACCACCCCCTCGGCCGACCGGGGCATCGCGGCCGTCCGCGCGCCCGCCGACGCCGACGCCGTCCGGTCGGAACTCGACGAGTTCGAGGCCGCCGTACGCAGGGCACAGCAGGACAGTGCCACCACGCCGACCGACCCCGAACCCACGCCATTGCCGCATCAGCAACCCCGGAAGGAGTCGGGCAGTGACCACGCCGACAGGTAAGAGCAGTCCCGCTGGGCAGGAACCCACCGATCTGCGAGCAGCCGCGGCCGACTTCACCTGGCTGCTCGACCGGTTCGCCACCCACACCGCCGGTGTCGTCGATGCCATCGCCGTGTCGTCCGACGGCCTGTTGATCGCCGCGTCCGAGCTGCGTGAACAGGCCGACTCCGAGCGGCTCGCCGCGATCGTCTCCGGCGTCACGAGCCTCGCCGCCGGTGCCTCCGGCAACTACGGCCTGGGCGGCCTCAACAAGGTCATCATCGACCTGGAGGGCGGCCACGTGCTGGTGTCGGCCATCGGCTGCGGCGCCGTCCTCGGCGTGGTGACGACGAAGGAGGCGAAGCTGGGCAACATCGCGTACGAGATGACCCTCTTCGCCAACCGGGCCGGAGCCGCGCTCACCCCCCAGCTCGTACTGGAGCTGAAGAAGAACGCCGCCACCCCCATCATCTGACGCGTGCGCACATGCAGAAGGGGGGCGGCGTGATGGCCACCGATGGCCCGGAGCCGGACGAGACGGCGGACGGCGCGGCCGGGGCGGACGGCGCGGCCGCTGAGCCGGGCCCGCCCGCCGCGCCGGAGCCG
>NZ_RIBZ01000777.1:0-11661 GCF_003721215.1 Streptomyces botrytidirepellens | reverse complement strand
TGTGTGACCGGTCACATGCACGCCAGGATTGTGACCGGTCACACAGGGGCCGTCAAGGGATTCGTCAAGCGGTTGCGGGCGTAAGGGGCGTGGCGTGCGGGAGACGTTCACATGGGGCCATTCGGCGCTGGCGGCCGCGTTCGCGACCGGGCCGGACGGGGTACTCCGGCTGGTGCGGCTGGGCCCCCCGGACGACACCCCGCCACCGGATGGCACCCTGTCACCCGACGACACCGCGTCGCCGGACAGCACCCCGCCCCACGACACCGCGTCGCCGACCGGTGCCGCCCCGCTCCCCGTGGTGGAGGTGCTGGCGCTCGGCCACGGCAGCGACTGGTCGGGGCAGCGCGGCATCGAAACGGCGCTCGGCGCGCGGCTGCGCTACCGCGGCCACCGCGCCGAGACGGACGGACGCGACGACGACGACGGCGGCGGCGGCGGCGACCACGACAACGGCGGCGGCTGGCACCGGTTGACGCTCGACCTCCACGACCCCGGCTCCGGCCTCACCGCCGAGGTCCGCCTCTCCTCCCCCGGCGGCCTGCCGGTGCTGCGCTCCGAGGTGCGGCTGACGAACGAGGGCACGGAGCCGCTCGTCGTCCAGGCCGTCCCCAGCCTCGTCCTCGGCGGGCTCCCCTCCCCAGATGCCCTCGACGTGCACTGGGCGCACAACGAGTGGCTGGCCGAGTGCCGTTGGGCCGCCGTGCCGCTGCGCGACCGGATCGTGGACGTCTCGCGCGACGCCCACGGCCGCGACAGCCGCGCCGCCCTCGTCCTCGGCAGCGTCGGCAGCTGGCCCACCGATGGCCATCTGCCGATGGGCGCCCTGACCGAGCGCGCCACCGGCCGGGCCTGGCTCTGGCAGGTGGAGTCGCCGGTGGGGTGGCGGTGGGAGGCCGGGGAGCGGGCCCACGGGACGTACGTCGCGCTCGGCGGCCCGACCGACACCGAGCACCAGTGGCGCGAACGGCTCGTCCCCGGCGCCTCGTTCACCACCGTCCCGGTCGCCCTCGCGCTCGCCGACCGGGGCGGCTTCGACGCCGCGACGGCCCATCTCACCGCGTACCGCCGGGCCGTCCGGCGCCCGCATCCCGACCACACCGCGCTGCCCATCGTGTTCAACGACTACATGAACACCCTGATGGGCGACCCCACCACCGAGCGGCTGCTGCCCCTGATCGAGGCCGCCGCCCGGGCCGGGGCCGAGTACTTCTGCATCGACGCCGGTTGGTACGACGACACCGGCGCCTGGTGGGACGGCGTCGGCGCCTGGCAGCCGTCCACCCGCCGCTTCCCCGGCGGGCTGCGGCTCGTCCTCGACCGCATCCGCTCCCTCGGCATGGTCCCCGGGCTGTGGCTGGAGCCCGAAGTCGTCGGCGTCCGCAGCCCGGTGGCCGCCGCGCTGCCGGACGACGCCTTCTTCCAGCGCGACGGCGTACGCCTCACCGAGAACGACCGCCACCACCTCGACCTGCGCCACCCCGCCGCGCGCCGCCACCTCGACGCGACCGTCGACCGCCTCGTCGGCGACTGGGGCGTCGGCTACCTCAAGCTCGACTACAACATCAGCATCGCCCCGGGCACGGACTGGGATCCGGAACACGGCCACGCCGCCCCCGGCGCGGGCCTGCTCGCCCACGCCCGCGCCCATCAGCGCTGGCTGGCCGCCGTGCTCGACCGCCACCCGGCGCTCGTCATCGAGAACTGCGCCTCGGGCGGCCTGCGCATGGACGGCTCCTCACTCGCCCTCACCCAGCTCCAGTCCACCAGCGACCAGCAGGACCCGCTCCGCTACCCGCCCATCGCCGCCGCCGCGCCGACCGCGGTGCCGCCGGAGCAGGGCGCGGTGTGGGCGTACCCGCAGCCCGGCTTCACCGACGACGAGATCCGCTTCGCGCTGGCCGGTGCGCTGCTGGGCCGCGTCCACCTCTCGGGCCACCTCGACCGGATGACACGGGCCCAACTGGACCTCGTACGCGACGCCCTGGCGGCGTACCGGGAGGTGCGCCCCGACCTGCCCTCGGCCGTCCCCTTCTGGCCGCTGGGGCTGCCGGGGTGGACGGACGCGTGGCTGGCGCTGGGGCTGCGTGCCGGTGGCGGCCGCACGTACGTGACGGTCTGGCGCCGGGGCGACGGGACACCGGCCCGGACCGTGCCCCTCCCCCACGTCGCGGGCCGCGCGCTCCGCATCGAACACTTCCACCCGGCCGATTCCGCCGCCGAAACCACCTGGGCGCCGGACCGCGCCGAACTCACCGTCACGCTGCCCCACACCCCCGCGGCGCTGCTGCTCCGCCTGACCGTCGAGGAGGCCGACGCCGGTTCAGGCCGCGGGGCGTCGTAGCGCGTGCAGCACCTGGGCGTCGCTCGCCGGGCGTGCGGTACGCAGCATGCGCCGCAGCTCGTCCCGGTCGGCCGGGTCCGTCGCGCCCTGGGCGGTCACCGTGAGCCGCACGCCGTCGCGGTGTGCCGTCAGGACGAACTCGACGGCCCCGCCGCCGAGTTCCCGGATGACCTCGGTGATGCCGTCGCCGTGCGGCCCGCCGCCGTGGGTCACCGCGAACGCCACATCGGGCCGCGCGACGCCCGCCGAGCCCGGGACGTACGGGATGTAGTGGACCCGGAAGCCGTCGGCCGTCAGGTCGCCGTTGCCCTCGTCCACGCGGTATCCGGCGGGCGGGTCGGGCAGCAGCAGTTCCTGGCGGGCCAGCGAGGTGCCGGACATCAGGCCCCGCATCTCCTTCTCCTGCTGTGACTTGTGGGTGACGGCCGTGCCGTACGCCACCACCCCGAGCACCGCCACGCCGGAGATCAGACGGACCGTCACACCCGCGATGAACAGCGCCGCCACCAGCGCGTACGGCACCCCGCACAGCGCGGCGCGCTGTGCGGGCCCGCCCACGTGCAGCGCACCGGAGCGCCAGGCACCGACCCCGGCCGCGAGCCCGACCGTGCCGCCGAGGAACACCGTCACGGCCCAGCCGAGCCGCCCGCCCGCCGTACGGCACGGCGCCACCACGTGGCCCACCGGGGCCACGCCCACGGCGAGCACGCTGACCATGGCCGCCGCGCCGATCGCGACCGCCGGCAGCCGGTCGACGTCGATCCCGAGCCCGTGGCCGAAGCCGATGCGGTAGGCGCGCGGCACCACCAGTGCCCCGGCCGCCCACACCAGCCCCAGGTACAGGGCGAGGTGTGTCCATCGTTTCCCCGTGACCTTCACGCCCCGATCATGTCAGGGCGCTTTGGCCGAACTCCTGAGCACCCCTACTCACTTCAGTTGTTGCCTCCGCCACCGCCACCGCAGGAGTGGCCGCCGCAGGAGTGGCCGCCGCCGTGGCCGTGGTCCGACCCCCAGTCGTCGAGGGCCTCGCCCAGGCGGATCAGTCGGCGGCCGAGGGTGAGCGGCGGCTCTATCACCTCGCCGATGTGGTACCGCAGCGCACGGTCCGGCAGCGCGGCGAGGCCCTCGAAGACGTACGCGGGATACGCCCCGCTCTGCTCGGCCGCTTCCAGGTGCTGCCGGCCCGCGCGGGTGAGGCGGCAGCGCCTGGGGGTGATCAGGCCGGAGGAGATCATGCGGCGCTCGATTTCCTCCGCTTCGGGCCCGATCTCGACCGCACCGAGCAGGGAGATCGTGCTCCGGGAGCGGCGTCGGCACAGGGCGAGGACGGCGCGCTCGACGGGGTGGGCGAGCTGGTCGGCCGGTTCGTCCACGACCCGCACCCGGGAGAGGCGGATCCGCACGGCGCCGCGCTCGTGCAGCGCGACGAGGGCGACTTCCATCATGCGCTGCGGCGCGCCGCTCAGATAGGCGACGTCGTACAGATCCAGCGTTTGCGGTGCGGCATCGGTGGTGCGTCGAGAAATGCCCCTCATCGGAATGCCCCCTTCCGTCCCTACTGCTTCCTTGTCGTCAGTTTTGTCCGGGCGACGCGATCACGAACCGTGATCACGCCAGTTCAGAGGGAGATTTGAGGTTGGCCGCCCGCGCCGCCCACGCCCCTCCCGCATCCGCTTTTGCCTAAATCTATTAGGCAGTTCCATAATCGCTTATGGCGAAAGGAAGGAAGGGCATGGCACCCCAGCAACGGACCGAGATGACCACCACCCCCATCACCGCGGAACTCCTGCGCGGCGCCCTCGATCTGGAGCGCACCGAGCACGGCCTGCTGCCGCACCGGCTGCCCGCCCGGGCCCGTGCGCAGTGCGCCGACGGGCAGTTGGCGATGGCCGAGGCGCAGCCCTCGGGCGTACGGCTGGTGTTCCGCACCCGGGCCACCGCCGTCGAACTGGACGCGCTCCGCACCAAGATGGCCTACCGGGGCGCGCCGCCCCGCCCTGACGGTGTGTACGACCTGCTGGTCGACGGCCGCCTGACCGCGCGGGGCAGTGTGACCGGGGGCAACGTCCGGACGGTCGACATGTCCATCGGCGCCGCGGAGACCGAGCCCGGCCCGGTCGGCACCGTACGGTTCTCCGGGCTGCCCGACCGCACGAAGGACGTCGAGATCTGGCTGCCGTACAACGAGATCACCGAGCTGGTCGCGCTGCGCACGGACGCTGCCGTCGAGGCCGTGCCGGACCGGGGCCGCAGGGTGTGGCTGCACCACGGCAGTTCCCTCAGCCACGGGTCCGACGCCGAGAGCCCGAGCACGACGTGGCCCGCGCTGGCCGCCTCGCTCGGCGGCGTGGAGCTGATCAACCTCGGTCTGGGCGGCAGCGCGCTGCTCGATCCGTTCACCGCCCGCGCGATGCGGGACACCCCCGCGGACCTGATCAGCGTCAAGATCGGCATCAATCTGGTCAACGCCGATCTGATGCGGCTCCGTGCCTTCGGCCCGGCGGTGCACGGCTTCCTCGACACCCTCCGCGAGGGGCACCCCAGCACGCCGCTGCTGGTCGTCTCCCCCACGTACTGCCCGATTCACGAGGACACGCCGGGCCCCGCCGTACCGGATTTCTCCCGTCTCAGTGAAGGGAGGCTCCAGTTCCGGGCCTCGGGCGACCCCGCGGAGCGCGCCGCGGGGAAGCTGACGCTCACCGTCATACGGGAGGAGCTGGCCCGCATCGTGCGGCAGCGGGCGGCCGACGATCCGTTTCTGCACCACCTCGACGGACGCGACCTCTACGGCGAGGCCGACTTCGCGGAGCTGCCGCTGCCCGACCAGCTCCACCCGGACGCGGCCGCCCACCGCCGCATCGGCGAGCGCTTCGCCGATGCGGCGTTCGGGAGCGGCGGACCGTTCGGCGCCGGGGCTACACCGACGGGGTCGTGACGGACGCGGTGGCCGCCGGGCCGGTGCCGGTGGCGGTCACCGCGGCGACCGAGAAGGTGTACGCGGTGGCCGGGCGCAGGCCGCCGACGACCCGCAGCATGCCCTTGGCCCTGATCTGGGCGACCAGGACGTCCCGGCCGGTCACGTCGACGGTGCGGCCGTCGGAGACGGTGATCCGGTAGCCGATGACGGGGGTGGCTCCCGCGGACTTGGGCGGTGTCCAGGACACCGTCGCCGCGGTGGCCTCGGCGTTCGCCTTGACGCCCGTGGAGGCGTCCGGCAGCGCCCCGGCGGTGGGTCCGGGCGTCACGGGGGCCGCGGGCAGCGAACGCTCGCTCTGCCCCTGCTCGTTGCGGGCGGTCACGGTCACGGTGTACGGCGTGCCGTTGGTGAGCCTGTCGACCACCGCGTACGCGACGCGCTTGAAGCGTGCGGCCGGGACGGTGGTGGACACGGCACGGGAGCCGTCGGCAGGGGTGGCGGTGACGAGGTACGAGGTGACGGGGGCGCCGCCGGTCACGTACGACGGGTTCCACGTCACGTACACCGAGCCGTCGGCCGCGAAGTCGCCCACGCGGGTGGGCGCTTCGGGAACGGAGTCCGCGGCGTACGTACGGCCGAGCAGCCCCCGGTAGCGCGGTTCGAGACCGGCCGCCGCCACGATGTCCGCCGGGGCCTTCGCGGGGTCGGACAGGATGTGGTTGCCGCTGGTCACCACGCCCTTGTCGTCGCCGTCGCGGTCGCCCTGCTCCCAGTGGTTGCCCGCGATGCGCGTCGGGTCGTTGTTGCCGAGGTCGTCGCGGTAGTCGGTGTGTTTGCTGAGGACGTTGGCCTGGGCGCCGTGGAGGACGTTGCCCTCGACCGTCACATAGGTGCAGCCGTTGTCGGTGTAGACCGACCTGCCGAGACCCCATTGGTCGCGGATGACATTGCCGGTGATCTTCTCGCCGTCGGCGAGCGAACTGCCCGTCAGACCCTGGGTGTAGACGCCGCCGCCGTCGTCGAGCGCCTGCATGTAGTCGAAGATGAGGTTGTTCGACACCCTGTTGTCGCGGGAGACATTGGCGGTGGCCGGTTTGCCGATCTTGTCGGGCCAGCCGCCCCAGCCCATGGAGATCGCGGAGTAGGCGACATGGTCGATCTGGTTGTGGGCGATGGTGGTGTTCTGTGTGTAGCCGTTGAGGATGGCGACACCGCCGTGATACTCGCGGGGTAGTGCGGAGAGGTGATTGTTGGTGACCGAGACCCGGCGGGTGAGGTCCGCGTCGCTGCCGGGCTGCGGGGCGTCGACGCCGCCGACCTCCAGGCCGTTGCCGGAGATGTCGGTGAAGACGCTGCCGCGTACGGTCGTGTCCTTGGTACCGGTGCCGAGTTCGAGCCCGGCCGCGCCGAGCTGGGTGAACGCGTCGTCGGAGAACTCGATGTTCCGGCCGTGGCTGATGGACACGTTGCCGGGCATCCTGGTCCAGGAGGCGTACGGGCACGTACCGCCCGGGGTGTAGCCGCACAGTCCCTGGGTCTTCCAGCCGTCCGCGCCGGTCACCGTGTATCCCGCCTGGACCTCGGAGAAGCCCTCCGGTGAGGAGGGCGTGAGCCAGGTGGCGTAGGAGAACCGGATCGAGCGCAGCGCGATGTCGTGCAGCGGGGCGCCCCCGGTGCCGCGCCCGTCGACCAGCTTCTCCAGCGCCGGGGCCTCGACGGCGGCGGTCCGGAGGTTCTCGCCGGAGCGGGGGCGGTAGTAGACGGTGTGGCTCGCACGGTCGAGGTACCACTCGCCGGGCTGGTCGAGGACTTCGTAGGCGTTCTCGACGTAACCGGGCAGGGCGCCGCCGGTGAGCTTGCCGGGGCCCACCATGTTGATGCTGCGGCCGGGGATGTCGGGGAACTCCACGCGCCGGGTGGAGTTGTCCCAGCACGGCTGGGCGACGGTCACCGTGGTGCCGCGCGCCGAGCCCATCGGGCAGCGCGGCTCGGTCCACGGGCCGAGTCCGTACTGCTGGATGTTCCACAGCGCCTCGCCGCTGGGGTAGACGAACTCGATGTCCGACGGATTTCGCCAGCGGGCGAGGGTGTCGTCGGAGGCGGTGTATCCGGTGGCGGTGGCGGTCAGGGTGACGGGGAGCGTCCCGCGCGCCCGCTGGGCACGGACGCCGTCGACGTACAGCTGGCGGGTGTTGGCGAGCCCGGAGGGCGCGGGCGCCGACCACAGCCCGCGGCTGCCCTTGACCGGCCGCCAGCCCCGCACGGCCCGCCCACCGCTGAACACGGTGCCCGGGCTGCCCTGCCAGATGACGCGGTGTCCGTTGCGGCCGGAGTCGCGGGCGTCGAGGACGAGCGGACGGCTGAGCCGGTACGTACCGGGCGCGAGGCGCACGGTGAGGTCGGCGGTCTGGTGCGGGGCGCGCTTCCGCACGAGGTCGCGGGCGCGTTCGGGGGTGCGTAAGGGGGCGGCGCGGGTGCCGGGGGCGTGGTCGTCGCCGTACGGCGCCACGTAGACGTCGGCGGGCTCGGCCCGGACGGTGTGTGCGTCGGCGGGAGCGCCGAAGGCGGCGCCGAGGGTGGCGAGGACGGCCGCGACGGCGGCGGCTCTTCGGGCCGCCCGGATCGTTGAGCGGAAGTTCTCCGACATGTCCCTCCCTGTGGGAGCCGTGCCCTGTGGGAAACGTGCGGAACTCCTGGAGTGGGCCCACGGAAAGGTAGGATCTATGGCGGGAACACGTCAATGGGTGGGGCGGAATCCACGCCTTCGGCACTCATTCATGGGATCTCTCGGACTCCGCCCCGACGCGCCGTCAGGAAGCTCGGGACACCGCGTCGCTCAGCACGGCGAACCGGCCACGGGCCTCGCCGCCGTCCGGCAGCCGCCAGCCCGCGCTGACATGGGCCAGGGCCGCTGCTGCCCGACCGTCCTCGCCCGGCCGGAGGACGCGCGTCACGTCGAGGGTCAGGGGCCCGACCGCGAGACGCGTCCCGTCGGAGCCGTTGGTGATGTCCGGCCCGTCGGTGACCTCCGGCGCGCCGGACGACCCGGCCGGGATCGCCTCCGCCCTGTCCACCGTGACGGAGGGGTCGGGGGTGTCGGACTCGCTCTGCATCTGCGCTGCGGCGCGGCCTTGGAGGAGTGCCAGCAGTTGGGCGACGAGGACGGGGTCATGGGCCCCGTCGTAGATCCACCGCTGCCCCAGCACCCCGTGCTCCGACGTGCCGATGAGGCCCTGCTCGGCCCCGTCGAGCGGGGCGCCGCGGTAGCTCAGCGGCAGGTGGTAGTGGACGGGGCGCTCCCCGGAATCGTCCCGGACCACCATGAACTCGATCCCCACCTCGCCCCGCGGATCATCGAGCCGGAAGCCCCCGACCCGGGACAGCTCCGGATCCCGGCCCGCGCCGAGGTACCAGGGCTGGAGGGGGAGCCAGGGCGTCAGAAGCTCCAGCTTGGTGGGCTTCATGGTCGTTTTGTGGATGACAGCCATGCCCCATGAACCCCCTCGGTCGGCGCGGTGTTCCCCGACCGATCAGCCGAGGTCCGGCATCTCGATGCCCCGTCGCCGCCGCACATGACCGCGCCGACCCGCCAGCACCGCCATCAGGGTCCATGTCACCGTGCCGCCGATCAGACCGCCCAACCGGCCCGCGGCGTCCACCTCGTCGGCCTGCTCCATCGGCAGCTCGCCCTCCGGGTCACGGATGACGTCCAGCCGGTCGCCCACCTTCGGCGCCCAGGTGTCGCCGTCGTACCCCAGCTTCTCCTTCAGTTCCTTTCCGTCCGTGCCGCGGAGGGTGTAGCGATGGTTGTTGCCGGACGTCCCGGCCGCGCTGTCCGCCACGATCACCACGCTCTCGCGCACGCCGCGCCGCTCCAGGGCCGCTTCGGGCGCGTACTGGACCGCCCCGACGAGGACGAACAGCCCGGGCACCGCGGACAGTACGGCCAGCCAGAGGGCGCGGTGGAGCATGATCAGCAACATGATGAAGGTGAGGCAGAGGAACACCCCGATCGAGATGGGGACCGCCTCCGCGCCCACGGCCAGATAGGCGGCGCAGGTGGTGACCGCCGCGGCGGCCCACGCGTACACCACCAGCGCGACCGTGCGCCGCACCGATGTCCACGGGCTGACGGCCTGCGCGACCCGCCCGTTCCACGGTGCGCCCCTGTTGCTCCGTATCCCCGTTGCCATCCCCGCTCCCTGTGCTGCCTTGTGCCGTTGTGGGAGTCCATCTTCCCCAGCCGCACGGACCCGGGTCCGCACGGTGTCCACACCGCGGCTCAGGACAGCCACTGGTCGTAGCCGAGCTTGACCACCAGCGAGACCACGACCAGGACCAGCACGCCGCGGACGAAGCCGCTCCCCCGCTTCAGGGCCATCCGGGCGCCGACCATGCCGCCCGCCAGGTTGAAACAGGCCAGGAGTGCGGCCAGTCCCCACAGCACGGTGCCCTGGGAGCCGAAGGTCACCAGGGCACCCAGGTTCGTGCAGACGTTGACGACCTTCGCGGTCGCCGACGACGTCACCAGGTCCGTTCCCAGCGTCGCTGCCAGGGCGATGACCAGGAAGGTGCCGGTACCCGGGCCGATCAGGCCGTCGTAGAAGCCGATGCCGAGGCCCACGCCCAGCACCGCGGCGAGGACGCGGTGGCGGGAGAGCGGGCCGGTCAGGGCGGGGGCGCTGCCGAAGGTGGGGCGGAGGAGGACGAACGCGAGGACCGCCAGCAGGACGACCATGATGAGCGGGCGCAGCACGGCGCTGTCGATGCCGGAGGCGAGGGAGGCACCGGCGAGGGAGCCGACGGCGGCCGCGATGCCGATGCGTACGGCGATCCGGACGTCCACCGGGGCCTTGCGGGTGTAGGTGACGGCGGCGCCCGTCGTACCGCAGATGGCGATCGCCTTGTTGGTGCCGAGGACGTACGTGGGCGGGAAGCCCGGCAGCCCGACCAGCAGCGCGGGGAGCAGCAGCAGTCCCCCGCCTCCCACCACGGCGTCGATCCAGCCGGCCGCCCCGGCGGCCAGGCAGAGCAGGAGCAACGTCATCAGCGGTATGTCAGGCATGGTCGGGAGCCTATGGTCCGGGCCGTCGGGGGCCGGCGGGCGGGCCGCTCGACGGTCCGGGCGGGCCGCCCGGCGGCGCCGGGTTCGGCTGCGTTTACCGCATGTTCGGGCCGCTGTGAAGGCGTGATCCGTCACGGGTGAGAGTTTGGCAACTACCAGACGCAACTGATCAGTTGATGAGTAGTATCTGCCCGGTTCATGGCCGTGTCCCGGATGGAGGTGTCAAAGGTGCTGTCGGGGACGGTGGCCGTCATCGTGGCCTTGTCCGTCGTTCTGGCGCTGGTGTTGCCCCTGGGGCTGCTGTGGGTCTCCAGACTGCGCACCGCCGTCAGCCGGTACCGGGCGTCGGCGGAGCGGGAACGGGCCGTCGCCGACCAGGAACGCGCGACCGCCGAGCGGGAACGGACGCGCTCCGCCGAGCGCGCCGAGGAGATTGCCCGGCTGGCGGCCGTACGGGAGGAGCTGGACGAGGCGGCCCGCCGCGAACGGATGCTGCGCGACTCCGTACAGGCGTCGTTCGAGTCCGTGGCGCGGAACATGCACGCCATGTCGACCGTCCAGCAGCAGGTGCTCGACGGCCTGGAGCAGCACGTGGCCGACGCGCGGCTGATGGCCGAGGTGATGAAGGCCGACCACGCCGCCGCCCAGATGACCCGCAAGGCGCAGACGCTGCTGGTGATGTGCGGGATCTGGCCCGCGCGTCGGGAGACCCGGCCGGTGACGCTCTTCGACTGCGTGCGCGGTGCCCAGTCGCGGATCGTGGAGTTCGGGCGGGTGGAGGTGCACGGCGGGCAGACGCTGTACGCGGTGGCACCGGCCGTCGAAGGGCTGATGCACGCGGTCGCCGAACTGCTGGAGAACGCCACGGTGTTCTCCCCGTCCCGCACCCAGGTGGCCGTCTCCGTTCGGGAGGTGGCGGCGGGCGCGGTCATCGAAATCGACGACGCGGGGCTCGGCATGCCGCCGGACGTCCTCGAACAGGCCACCGGGCAGCTGCGCGAGGGTCTGGATCTGGCCCAACTGGGAGCGGTCCCACGGCTGGGGCTCGCGTGTGTGGGGCGCTGGTCGCGCGAGCTGGGCTTCGGCGTCGAGCTGTCCGCCGCCTCGGCGTACGGCGGGACCCGGGTCGTGGTCTTCGTACCGCACCGGCTGCTGACCGAGCCGCAGGAGGGCGCCCCCGAGGCGGACGCCGAGCCGGTGGTCATCGACCCGGGACCGGTGACCGCGGAGCCCGCCGCCACGGGCCCGGCCACGCCCGGTGGCACCCCCGCCGCCCCGGCGGGCGGCGGCCTTCCGCAGCGCCGCAACCGGCGGCGTACGACCCCGCGTACGGAT
>NZ_RIBZ01000773.1:0-11583 GCF_003721215.1 Streptomyces botrytidirepellens | reverse complement strand
GCCCAGGCCGACGCCGATGAGGACCTGACCTGGGCCGTCTCGGTGGACTCCACGATTGTGCGGGCTCACCAGCACGCGGCCGGAGCCCGCAAAAAGGGGCCCCGGCCGGCGAGCCGCCCGACCACGCCATCGGCCGGTCGCGCGGCGGACTGACCACGAAGACCCACCTCGCAGCGGATGCCCGGTGCCGGCCCCTCGCGTTCGTGCTCACTGCCGGACAGGCCGGTGATGCACCTGCCTTCCCCGACGTCATGGCCCGCCTCCGGGTTCCCCGACGGCGTGGCCGTCCGCGCACCAGGCCGGACATGGTCCTGGCAGACAAGGCCTACTCATCCCGCGGCATCCGCGACCACTTGCGCAAGCGCGGCATCCGGGCAGTGATCCCGGTCCCGGCCGACCAACGTGGCCACCGGCTGCGACGGGGCAGCCGAGGCGGCAGACCACCGGCCTTCAACCGCGAGGCCTACAAGCAGCGCAACACCGTCGAGCGATGCATCAACCGCCTCAAGCAGTGGCGCGGCATCGCCACCCGTTACGAGAAGACCGCGACGATCTACCTGGCCGGACTCCACATCGCAGGCATCTTCCTCTGGTCCGCCCGGTGATCCGAACGAAACGGCCTAGACGCCCCCTAGCGGTCGGCCCGCCAGGAGTCCGCCGGGAAGAAGTCGTCCAGGAAGGGGTTGCGGAACTTCCCCGCGGGGTCGTGGTCGGCCAGCAGCCGCCCGAAGTCGGCGGCCCGCTCGTACGAGGCGACGATCCGCTCGGGGGGCACCGTCGTGAGCTTGCCCCAGTGCGGCCGCGCCCCCAGCGGCAGGAGCAGCTCTTCCATCGCGGCCACCACCTCGATGACCGCGGCGTGGTCCGGCGCCCAGGTGAAGTGCAGCGCCACACTGTCCCGGCCGTACGCGGGGCTCAGCCACAGGTCGTCCGCCGCGACCGTGCGGACCTCGGAGACCTGGACCAGCGGCGCGATCCGGTCCCCGAGGCTCCGCAGCGCCGCGAAGGCCTCGGTGGCCGCGGTGCGCGGCAGGATCAGTTCCGACTGGAGCTCGTCGCCGTTGCTGGGTGTGAAGTCCGGCCGGAAGTGCGGCAGCCGCTCGTGCCACGGCCCGGGCGCACCCAGCTGTTCGGTGCAGTGCAGCGGCGGCATCGCGGGCACCGGATGGTGGTGGCGGTCGGCCGGGCGGGCGCCCAGCCACGGCTGGCCCGGCTCGGGCGGGCCCGGCAGGTCCGTACGGCACTTCAGCCACACCACGCCCTCGTCCGACTGCCAGTCGGTGAAGACGCTGACGCTGTACGCGGCGGCGAAGATCTCGTCGAAGCTGTCGCCCAGCCGGTCCAGCGGCAGCCCGGTCCACACCCACTGCGCCACCTCGTACGCGGGCTCGATGTCCAGCGTCATCGAAGTGACGACGCCCAGCCCGCCGAGCCCGACCACGGCACCGGACAGCCGGTCGGTCCCGATGTCCCGGCGCAGCTCGGTCACATCGCCCTCCGGGCCCACGATCTCCAGGCCCGCCACCGACGCGGCCAGACAGCGCTGCACGTTGCCGGAGCCATGGGTGGCGGTGGCGCAGGCTCCGGCGACCGTGATGTGCGGCAGCGAGGCGAGGTTCGCCAGGGCGTAGCCCGCCGTGTGCAGTTCCTCGGCCACCTGGGCGTAGCGCATGCCCGCGGCGATGGTGGCCGTCGAGCCGTCGGGGGCGATCTCGACCCGGTGCGGCATCCGCTCCAGGGACACCAGATCGCCGTCGGTGTCGGCGATGCGGTTGAAGGAGTGGCCGGTGCCCAGCACCCGGACCCGGTCGGCGGAGCCGACGATCCGCCGCAGTTCGCCGGGCGTGGCCGGGCGGTGCAGCCGGGCCGCGCCGAAGGTGATGTTGCCTGCCCAGTTGGTGGTCGCTCCGGTAGTCAGCATCCGTGGGTCCTGTTCCTGCTGGGGGGCTGGGCCCGCTCCGGGCCTGGGGTGATGTGGCAAGGACCTTGGTACAGGCCCGCCCCCTGATCCGTACAGACCGCCCCGGCCGCCGCCCGATGTGACCCGGACGGAGCAGCAGGACGGGCCACCCGAGCGGGGGCGCGCACACGATGGTGCGGAACGCGATCGGTACCGCCGCTCGCGCACCGCTGGAGAGGGGCGGCCATGGCGGACGAGAAGGACACCGGTACGCGTGGCGGCATGCTCGGTGAACTCTGCGCCGAGTTCGCCGGCACCATGATCCTCATCCTCTTCGGCTGCGGTGTGGTGGCGCAGGTGGTGGCGGGCGGGGCGCTCACCAAGCCGGTCGGCGCGCTCGGCGACCACGACTCCATCTCCTGGGCGTGGGGGCTCGGTGTCACCCTCGGCGTGTACGTGGCGGCGCGGCTCAGCGGCGCGCACATCAACCCGGCGGTCACCCTCTCCCTGGCGGCGTTCAAGGGTTTCCCCTGGCGCAAGGTGCTGCCGTACGTCACGGCCCAGACGCTCGGCGCGTTCGTCGCGGCCCTCCTGGTGCGCTGGAACTACACCGAGGTGCTGGCGGGCGCCGACCCCAAGCACACCTTCAAGACCCAGTTCGTGTTCTCCACCCTCCCCGGCAACGGGTCGCTGCCGGTCAGCGAGTGGGGTGCGCTGCGCGACCAGATCATCGGCACCGCGATCCTGGTGCTGCTGATCTTCGCCCTCACCGACCTCCTGAACGATCCGCCCCAGGCCAACCTCGCGCCGTTCATCATCGGCCTGATCGTGGTCGGGATCGGCATGGCGTGGGGCGCCGACGCGGGCTACGCCATCAACCCGGCCCGTGACTTCGGCCCCCGGCTCGCCAGCTTCATCACCGGCTACGACACCGCGTGGCGGGACCAGTACGGAAACCTCTACTTCTGGGTGCCCATCGTCGGCCCGCTGGTCGGCGGCCTCGTCGGCGCCGCCCTCTACAAGGTCCTGATCAGCCGGTTCCTCCCGGCGGCCGGACCGCGGGAGGTGGGCCGCACCCCGGCCCCCGAGGGCCCCGAGAGCTGAAGGAGCGGGCATGCCGGACTTCGTCGGTGCCGTGGACCAGGGGACCACCAGCAGCCGCTTCATGATCTTCGACCACGACGGCGGCGAGGTGGCGAGGTACCAGCTCGAACACCACCAGCTCCTGCCCCGCGCGGGCTGGGTCGAGCACGATCCGGTGGAGATCTGGGAGCGCACCAACTCCGTCATGCAGAACGCCCTGCGCGCCGGCGGGCTCTCACCCGCCGACCTGGCCGCGATCGGCATCACCAACCAGCGCGAGACCACCGTCATCTGGGATCCGCGCGACGGCCGCCCGTACTACAACGCCATCGTGTGGCAGGACACCCGCACCGACACCATCGCCTCCGCCCTCGAACGCGACGGCCACGGCGAGACCATCCGCCGCAAGGCGGGGCTGCCGCCCGCCACCTACTTCTCCGGCGGCAAGATCAAGTGGATTCTGGAGAACGTCGACGGGGTCCGGGAGGCCGCCGAAGCGGGCCACGCCCTCTTCGGGAACACCGACGCCTGGGTGCTGTGGAACCTCACCGGCGGGCCCTCCGGCGGCATCCACGCCACCGATGTCACCAACGCCAGCCGCACCATGCTGATGAACCTGGAGACCCTCGACTGGGACGACGAACTGCTGGACATCTTCGGCATCCCGCGCGCCATGCTCCCCGCGATCAACCCCTCCTCCCACCCCGAGGCGTACGGCCGGGCCCGCACCTCCCGCCCGCTGCGCACCGCCACCCCCATCACCGGGGTCCTCGGCGACCAGCAGGCGGCCACCGTCGGACAGGTGTGCTTCGCCCCCGGCGAGGCCAAGAACACCTACGGCACCGGAAACTTCCTGCTCCTGAACACCGGCTCCGAACTGGTCCGCTCGACCAGCGGACTGCTCACCACCGTGGCGTACCAGTTCGGCGACAGCCCCGCCGTGTACGCCCTGGAGGGCTCCATGGCCGTCACCGGCTCGGCCGTCCAGTGGCTGCGGGACCAGATGAAGGTCATCGACGACGCCCCGGGCAGCGAACGCCTCGCCCGCACGGTCGAGGACAACGGCGGGATCTACTTCGTGCCCGCCTTCTCCGGCCTCTTCGCCCCGTACTGGCGCTCCGACGCCCGCGGCGCCATCGTCGGCCTCACCCGCTACAACACCAATGGCCATCTGGCCCGGGCCACCCTGGAGGCCATCTGCTACCAGAGCCGGGACGTGGTGGAGGCCATGGAACGCGACGCGGGCATCCACCTCGACGTCCTGCGCGTGGACGGCGGTGTCACCGACAACGAGCTGTGCATGCAGATCCAGGCCGATGTCCTCGGCGTCCCGGTCAGCCGCCCCGTCATCGCCGAGACCACCGCCCTGGGCGCCGCCTACGCCGCGGGCCTGGCCACCGGCTTCTGGCGGGACACCGACGAGCTGCGCTCGCACTGGAGCGAATCCCGGCGCTGGGAGCCCCAGTGGAGCGAGGAGCAGCGCGCCGAGGCCTACGCGGGCTGGAAGAAGGCCGTGGAGCGCACCCTGAACTGGGTCCCGGTGGACTGACTCGTCCCCGACCGGGGCCGAGGGCAGAGCCCCGCCGGGCGGCGGAGCCGCGTATCCGATGGTGCGGGAAGGGGCGGGGCGGGGGAGTTGCATCGGCCACCGAACCGGAGTTCGCTGGAAGTACCCGGTGGTGGCGTCGCGACACCCTGGGGACGACGGCGTGTCCGCCACCTGCCACCGCTGGAGCGACCCGACGCGGAGGTGATCGAGGTGAAGGCCGTCGTCTATGAGAAGCCCTTCAGTGTGACGGTGAAGGACGTCGACGATCCGCGGATCCAGCACCCGAACGACGTGATCGTGCGCGTCACGTCCAGTGCGATCTGCGGATCCGATCTGCACATGTACGAGGGCCGCACGGCGGCCCGGCCCGGCATCGTCTTCGGACACGAGAACCTCGGCGTCATCGAGGAGGTCGGTCCCGGTGTCGCCGCGCTCACCAAGGGTGACCGGGTCGTCATGCCGTTCAACGTGGCCTGCGGGTTCTGCAAGAACTGCCTCGCGGGCAACACCGGATTCTGCCTGACGGTCAACCCGGGCTTCGCGGGCGGCGCCTACGGCTACGTGGCGATGGGCCCGTACACCGGCGGGCAGGCCGAACACCTCCGTGTCCCGTTCGCCGACTTCAACTGCCTGACCCTGCCCGAGGTCGACCTCGAGACCGATTTCATCCTGCTCGCCGACATCTTCCCGACCGGCTACCACGGTTGTGAGCTGGCCCAGGTCGCCCCGGGCGAGAGCGTCGTGGTGTACGGCGCGGGCCCGGTCGGGCTGATGGCCGCCTACTCCGCGCTGCTGCGCGGCGCCTCACAGGTGTTCGTGGTCGACCGGGTGCCCGAGCGGCTGGCCAAGGCGGAGGAGATCGGGGCGATCCCCATCGACTTCACCCAGGGCGACCCGGCGGAGCAGATCAAGGACCGTACGGACGGCGAGGGCACGGACAAGGGCGTGGACGCGGTCGGCTACCAGGCCCAGGCGCCCGACGCCAGCCACGAGGAGCCCTCGACCGTCCTCAACGGGCTGGTCGACACGGTGCGGCCGACCGGCATGCTCGGTGTGCCGGGCCTGTACGTACCGTCCGACCCGGGCGGCCCGGACGAGCACGCCAAGCGGGGTCAGCTGCTGCTCTCGATCGGCCGGATGTTCGAGAAGGGGCAGCGGATGGGCACGGGCCAGTGCAACGTCAAGCGGTACAACCGCCAGCTGCGCGACCTGATCATCGCCGGGCGCGCCAAGCCCAGCTTCGTGGTGTCGCACGAGCTGCCGCTGGACCAGGCGCCGCAGGCGTACGAGAAGTTCGACAAGCGGGTCGAGGGCTACACCAAGGTGGTCCTGCACCCGGCGCTGGCCGCCTGAGCCCGCGCGGTGTCCCGGGGCCGACCGCGCCGGCCCCGGGACACCCGGCGTCAGACCTCCCGCAGGACCCGTACGTCCCACGCCCCCAGCGCGAGGCGGTCGCCCGCCCCGTACTCCGTCCCCGACACCGCGTCCCGCACCGCCGCGGGCAGCGTGACGGTCACCTCCTCCCACGACCAGTTGTGCAGGAACCGCACCCGGCGCCCGTCCCGCGCCGTCGCCCCCGTCGAGGTGACGGCGGGCTGGGGGAGCCGCCAGCCGGGGGTGTCCGGCGCGGTCTCCGGGGCCGCCCAGCGGAACAGGGCCTCGGCGAACGACGGATCCGGCACGGTGCCCACACAGGTGATCCGGCCGTGTCCCAGGCGGCGGGTGGTGGCGGCCGGCCAGCGGCCGAAGTGGGGGTGGCCGTACGCCGCGAGGGGCTTCGCCCCCGAGGCCACCAGACCGTCCGCCCACCGGGTGGCACGCGCCCCGGACGGCAGGTCGAGCGGCCCCGTGCCGCGCACGGCGAGCCCGTCGCCCCCGAGGTTGCTGAACTCGTCGTACGACACCCCCGCCGCCTCGGCGAGCCGGGCGGGCTGGACGTCCGTCCGGGCCCGCGCCTCGTGGTCGGCGTAGCCGGTGCGCGGCCCGAGGAGCAGATGCCCGCCCGCCTCGGCGTACGCGGTGAGCAGGTCGAGCGTGGCGTCGTCGGCGATGTACAGCGCGGGGACGACGAGCAGCGGGAAGCGTCCGGCGATCCGCTCCGGCGGCTCGTCCGCCAGCTGGCCCACGTGCAGGATGCGGGACTGGAGCCCGGCGTCGAAGGCGCCGCGGTAGAAGGGGTCGAGGATGCCGTGGTACGAGCGCCGGTCGGGCCCGCCGTCGGGGGTGGCGAGCGGTGGCTGTCCGCTCAGGGCCCACTTGCTGCGGGAGGAGTAGACGAAGGCGGCCTCGGCGTCCGGGGTGAGCGAGGCCACGAGATCCCCCGCCGCCTCCAACTCCACGCCGAGGCGGGCGAGTTCGGCGTAGACGCGCCCGGGGCGGCCGTTGTGCGGCAGGACACCGCCCCAGTAGGTCTCGGCGCCGAAGTGCAGCGTGTGCCAGTGCCAGTACTCGATCATGGAGGCACCGCGTGAGATCAGGGCCCACGCGGCCTGCCGCCACTGGCCGTCGTAGGCGGGGCGGTTGTTCCAGGAGTGGCCGATGGCCTGCGCGTCGGTCTCGGTGACCAGGAACGGTTCCTGCCGGGAGGAGTACATCCGGTCGGCGCTCTGGTACAGGGCCCAGGTGCCGGTGGCGGTCCAGTTCTGGTCGGCCGCGGAGCGGTCGGGCAGGGCGAGCGCGTCCTGCATGGTGTAGTACGGGTTGCCCGCGGTGACGTCCAGCCGCCGGGTCAGCTGGTCGTCCTCCACGGCGGGCCGGTCGTAGGCGATGCAGGTGGTGACGAACTGCTCCGGCCGCGCGTACTCCCGCACCAGATCCGCCTGCCAGCCGATGAATTCCGTGGTCAGCCGGGCCTGGAAGCGCCGCCACGCGTAGTCGTACTGGGGCTGGGCGTTGCCGTCCGGCGTCCACAGGTCGGCCCAGGTGGAGAGCCGGTGCGACCAGTAGACCAGCCCCCACTCGCGGTTGAGGGTCTCCACGTCGCCGTACCGGGACCGCAGGTCGTCCACGAAGCGCTGGAAGACGCCGTGGTTGTGGAAGAGTTCGAGACCGGGCTCGTTGTCCACCTGGAAGCCGATCACGGCCGGGTGCGAGGCATAGTGGCCGAGGATCTTCCGGATGACCCGTTCCGCGTGGAAGCGGAAGGCCGGATGGGTGAAGTCGGCCTCCTGCCGCGCGCCCCACGGGGTGCGCCGCCCGGTCCGCCGCTCGCCCGCGATCTCCGGGTACTGCCGGGCCAGCCACGGTGGTACGGCGTACGTCGGGGTGCCCAACACGACGGAGATGCCGCGCTCCTGGGCGCCGTCCAGGACCGGCCGCAGCCAGTCCAGTTGGAAGCGGCCGTTCTCGGGTTCCCAGGTGGACCACACGGATTCGCCGACCCGGATCACCGAGAAGCGGGCCGCGGCCATCAGGTCGAGGTCTTCCTTGAGCCGTTCGTACGGCTGGTACTCGTGGTAGTAGGCGGCGCCGAAGAGGACCCGGCCGGGCAGCTGGTGCATGGACACTCCCATTCCTCTCGCGTGCTGGGCGGTATGGATTACTGGGCGATGTGATGTCAGCCTTTGACGGCTCCGGTGGACAGCCCCTCCAAGAGCTGCCTGCGCAGGCGCACAAACACCGCCACGGCGGGCAGCACCGCGAGCACGGCCCCGGCCAGCACCAGGTCGTACTGGCGGTTCTCGGCGCGGAAGAGGGTCTGGAGACCGAGCGGCAGGGTGTACTGCTCGCTGTCCGAGACCAGCACCAGCGGCCACAGGAAGCTGTTGTAGCTCTGGAGGAAGGTCCAGACCCCGAGGGCGCCGAGCGAGGGCCGCAACAGGGGCAGCACGATGCGCAGGAAGATGCGGAACTCCCCGCAGCCGTCGATCCGGGCGGCCTCCAGCACCTCGTCGGGCACGCCCTGCACGATGTACTGCTGCATCATGAAGATCCCGAACGCGGGCGCCACCCAGGGCACGATCAGCGCGAACCAGGGGCTGCCCAGACCCGTTTTGACGAGGACGACGAACAGCGGCACCAGGATCACCGCGAACGGGATCGACAGCGAGCTGAACATCACCCCGAACAGCAGCCGCCGCCCGGCGAAGCGGAACTTGGCGAAGCCGTACCCCGCCAGCGCGCACACGAACACCGACACGACGGTGGCCGTGAGCGCCACCACCGTGGACATCAGGAACCACCGCCCGAAGGGCTGATCGCTCAGCAGCGTCCGGTAGTTGTGCCAGGTCGCCGGGTCGGGCAGCAGCCGCGGCGGATAGCCGAAGATGTCGCCGCGCGGCTTGAACGAGCCGCTGAGCGCCCACACCAGCGGCGCGGTGAAGGCGGCCAGCAGGGCGGCCAGCGTCGCGTAGAGCAGACACCGGCGGGCGAGCAGGCCGAGTCGTCCTCCCGGGTTCATGGGGTTCACACCGGCCTCCCGATGCCGAGCAGCCGGTTGAAGACCTGGCTCACGGTGAAGACGACCGCGAACAGCACGACACCCGCGGCCGCCGCGTACCCGAACTGCTGCCGCTCGAAGGCGGCCCGGTAGACGAACTGCGCCACCGACAGCGTGGCCTCGGACGGTCCGCCGCCGGTGAGCAGATACGGTTCGTCGAAGATCTGGGCCGCCCCGATGAACGACGTCACCAGCACGAAGGCGGTGACCGGCCGCAGCGCGGGCAGGGTGACGGCGCGGAAGGTGCGCAGCCGCCCGGCGCCGTCGAGCGACGCCGACTCGTACAGCTCGCGCGGCACGTTCTGGAGTCCGGCCAGGAAGAAGATGGTCAGATACCCGGTCCAGCGCCACACCATGACCAGGCAGATGCTGACCCGGGCCATCGTCGGATCGCCCAGCCAGTCCACCCCGCCGGTGCCGAACAGGGCCCGCAACACCGCGTTGGCCAGCCCGAAATGCCGGTCGAAGATCAGCCCGAAGACGAGGGCCACCACGATCGGCGACACCACCATGGGCACGAAGTAGGCGGTCCGCCACAGATCGCGGGCCCGCAGCCCGCGGACGTTCAGGGCCTGGGCGATCAGCAGCGCGGCGGGCACGATGACCGCCACGCTCACCAGGACGTAGACCCCGGTGTTGCCCAGCGCCCGCTGGAAGCTGCCATCGGTCAGCAGATGGTGATAGTTGCGCAGGCCCACCCAGTGCGGCGCGCCGAGCCCGACCCATTCGCACAGGCTGAGCCACAGTGCCACCCCGATGGGCACCAGCATGAAGAGGACGTACAGCAGATAGAAGGGAGCGATGAACAGATAGGGCGTCGCCATGTGGTGCTCCCGTCTACCGGCCGGCCTGGTCGCGGAAGTCCTCCGCCGCCTCGCGCAGCGCTTCCCGCGGGGACGCGTCGCCGCGGTAGGCACGCAGCAGATGGCCACTGAGCACGTCGTGGAGGATGGACTGATCGGGGCTCATATGGACGGGCGGAACGTCGGCCAGCAGCGCGGTGTACACCTCGAACGGCCGCTGGCCGCCCAGGTACGCGTCCTCGGTGCGCAGCAGCGCGGGGTCCTCGAAGACCGAGCGCCGGGTGGGCAGATAGCCGGTGCGGCGGAAGCGGCGCACCTGCCCCTCGTGGGTGAGCCAGGTGGCGCGCAGGAAGTCCACGGCGGCCCGCTCGTTCGCCGTGCCGCGCAGCACACCGAAGCCGGTGCCGCCCGCCGTGGAGGTGGCGTGGCCGCCGCGGGAGAAGCGGGGGAGCGGCCGGATGCGCCATCTGCCGGACTGTTCGGGGACGTTTGCCATCAGCCCGTACACCTTGTACCAGCTCGCCATGGCGAGCCCGGCCACCGTGCCCCGCTTGAGCGCGGCCTGCATGGCGCCGCCGTAGTAGTCGCCGATGTCGATGACGAAGCCGTCCCGCAGCCCCCGGCACAGGAACTCCAGCACCTCCACCGCCTCCGGCGAGTCGAGGGTCAGCCGCTGCTCCGCGTCGAACAGCGCGCCGCCGCGCTGGTGCAGCAGCATCTGGAAGGACTGCACCACCTGGTTGACGTCGCTGCCCGTCACCACCGCGTTGAGCGCGATGCCATGGCGCCGGTGGGCCAGGGCGCCCACCTCGGCGAACTCCTCCCAGGTTTCGATGTCGACGGGCAGCCGGTACCGGGCGAACAGGTCGTGGCGGTAGTAGTGGACGACCAGCGGGGTGTCGGAGTCGAGGGCGTAGAGGTGGCCGTCCCGGCGGTACGGCGCGGTGCGCGCGGGCAGCAGATCGGCCCTGAGGCCCGGCACGGCGGCGATGTCGCCGGTCAGGTCGCGCAGCAGCCGCTCGGCGATGTCCCCGCGCAGCATCCGGGGGAAGCCGTTGATCTCGAATCCCATCAGATCCGGGATCCCGCGCCCGGCCACGGCCTGCGCGAGCAGTTTGGTGACGAGGTCGGCGGCGCCGGCCCGGGTCACGTCCAGCCGGTAGCGGAAGTCGGTGCGCCGGTCGGCGCCGGGTATCCCGGTGCGGAAGAACGTTTCGTAGCCCTCGTCATGCGTCCAGAGGGAGAGGTTCACGGGGCCGGAGGTACGGACGGCGGTGGCGCGGTGGCCCGCGCAGGCGGTGGTGCCGAGCGCGAGCCCGCCGCCGAGGAGTGTGCGTCGGGTGAGGTGTGGGGACGGTCCTCTCATCTGCGGCTCCAGAGGGGTGTGCTGCCTTGACTGGCTGCCTTGACTAAGGGGGTGGCGCGGTCGACTGACGTACCGACAGGTGCACGGGGAGGTCCGCGAGGCCGTCCGGGCGCGCCCGGCCCTCGATCCGGGCCAGCAGGACGCCCAGCGCCCGGTCGGCGAGGGCCTGGAAGTCCTGCCGGACGGTGGTGAGCGGCGGGGCCAGATACGCGGCCGCCGGGATGTCGTCGAAGCCGACGACACTGATGTCGCCGGGCACCGACAGGCCCGCCTCGGAGAACGCCCGCAGCGCCCCGATCGCCATCTCGTCGTTGGCCGCGAACACCGCCGTCACGCCCGGCGTACGGGCCAGCCGCAGCCCCGCCGTGTGCCCGGCGGCGGGCGACCAGTCGCCCGCGTCGGGCAGCGGTGGCTCGGGGGCCCCGGCCGCCGCCAGCGCCTCCC
>NZ_RIBZ01000778.1:0-11527 GCF_003721215.1 Streptomyces botrytidirepellens | reverse complement strand
GGCCGCGGCAGCAGCTCCGGCGCGGGGCCGGAGGCCGCCGCGGGTGCGGCAGGCACCGCCGGGGTCGCCGCCTCGCCCCCGACGCGCGGATCACGCGGATCACGCGGATCACGCGGAGCGCGCGGTTCACGGGAATCGCGGGGATCGCGAGCCTCGGGCTGCGGTTCCGGCACGGGCGCGGCCCGCAGGATCTCCTGGTACGCGGCGCTCAGCCGCTCCCCCGGGTCGACGCCCAGGTCGTCGGCGAGCATCTCGCGGGTGCGGTGGAACCAGGCGATCGCGTCGGACTGCCGCCCGGTGCGGTACAGCACCAGCATCAGGTCCGCGATCAGCCCCTCGCGCAGCGGATTGCCGAGGGCCGCCGGGTGCAGCACGCCCGCCGCCTTCTCGTACTCGCCGAGCGCCCCGTGCGCCCGGGCGAGGGCCTCCACGGCGGTCAGCCGCCGCTCCTCCAGGGCGTGCGCGGCCGCCGCGAACGGCGGGCTGGCCACCGTCCCGGTGAGCGCCGGGCCGCGCCACAGCCCGAGCGCTTGGCGCAGCATCGGCACGGCGTCGGCCGGGGCCGACTCGGGGTCGGCGCGGGCCACCAGGTCGTCGAAGCGCACGGTGTCCACGAGCGTGGCGGGCAGCCGGAGCAGATAGGCGGAGCTGTGAGTGGTCAGCTCGACGCCGTGCGCGTCGGCGCCGCCCTCGGCGAGGGCCGCGCGCAGCCGGGAGACATGGCCCTGGATGACGGTACGGGCGTGGGCAGGAGGCTCGTCCTCCCACAGACCCGCGACCAACTGCTCGACGGAAACGGTCGAGTTGGGGCGCAGGAGCAGCATCGCGAGCACGCTGCGGCGCTTGGCCGGTCCCAGCGGAAGCTCGACGGGGGCCTCCACGGGGCCCGTGGTCACGGTCACGGGGCCCAGCAGGGAGAAGTCCAACTCAGCCCTCCAGAAAGGCGGTCAGTGCCTTGGCGAGCAGCCGCGGGTCCTGTGCGCCGCACAGTTCGCGCGCGGAGTGCATGGACAGGATCGCGACGCCGATGTCGACGGTGGCGATGCCGTGCCGGGCGGCGGTGATCGGGCCGATCGTGGTGCCGCACGGCATCGCGTTGTGGGAGACGAAACTCTGCCAGGGCACGCCCGCGCGCTCGCAGGCGGCGACGAAGACGGCCCGCCCGGAGCCGTCGGTGGCGTACCGCTGGTTGACGTTGACCTTGAGGATGGGACCTCCGTTGGGCCGTGGGTGATGGCCCGGTTCATGGCGTTCGGCGTAGTTGGGGTGGACCGCGTGGCCGGTGTCGGAGGACAGGCAGACGGTCCCGGCGAAGGCCCGGGCCCGGTCCTCGTAGCCGCCGCCGCGCGCGTAGACGGAACGTTCGAGCACGTTGCCGAGGAGCGGGCCGTCGGCCCCGGTGTCGGACTGGCTGCCGTTCTCCTCGTGGTCGAAGGCGGCGAGCACCGGGATGTACGGCAGCTCCGGGCGGGCCGCGACGGCGGTGAGCGCGGCCGTCCCGGCGTGCACGGACAGCAGGTTGTCCATCCGGGGCCCGGCGACCAGCTCCCGGTCCCGGCCGAGATAGGCGGGCGGCTCGACGCTGTGCACCATCAGGTCCCAGCCGGTCACGTCCTCGGCCGCCACCCCGGTCTCCTCGGCGACGAACCGGATGAGGTCGCCCTCCTCGACGCTGCCCAGCCCCCAGATGGGCGTCATGTGGCGCTGCTTGTCGAGCTTGAGGCCCTCGGTGTTCACCGACCGGTCGAGATGTACGGCGAGCTGCGGCACGCGCAGCAGGGGTCTGTCGACGGTGACGAGATGGCTGGAGCCGTCCCGGAGGGTGATCCGGCCGGAGAGCCCGAGGTCGCGGTCGAGCCAGGTGTTGAGGAGGACGCCGCCGTAGATCTCGACGGCGATCTGCCGCCAGCCGTGCGCCCCGGTGTCGGGGATCGGCTTGACGCGCAGATTGGGAGAGTCGGTGTGAGCGCCAACAATTCGGTATGGAGTGGACGGGCTCGCGTCCTCCGGCACGTACCAGGCGACGATCGCGCCACCCCGCAGGACGTACCGCCCGCCCGCCGCGCCGTCCCAGGCCGCCGTCTCCTCGACCTGCCGGAACCCCGCCTTCTCCAGGCGCTCTGCCGTGTTCGCCACCGCGTGGTACGGCGAGGGGCTGGCGCGGAGGAAGGACATCAGGTCATCGGTATGGCCGCGGTCGATGCCGGGGTGTGCGCTCATGACATCAGCATAGATTCGGGACCGCCCCGCCCGCCGGGGAGCCGGTCGCCAGGGGGCGGGTGGTGAAGGGGACCCATCCGTGGGGTCGCGTTGATCCAATCTGATGAAAACACGTCAGACCGGCGGTATAAAACTCGCGTATCTGCCGATAGTCCCCTTAACCGCTCACCAACGCACTCAAGGGGACAGCGGATGCGCGTTCTTCGACACCTCCTCGTCATCCTGGGGTCGCTGCTGCTGCTGTGCGGCGGCGGACAGGCCATGGCGGACCCCGCCGGGCTGCTCCCCGCCGGGCGGTTGCCCGCCCCGGCTCCGGCGCCCAAGCCCACGCCCGATGCCGCGGGGGCGGAGGACGGAGCCGATGCCGGTGCCAAGGGCCACCCGCCCTGTCCCACCACCGACCGCACCGGGGGGACCAACTCCGCGCCCACACAGCCGTTCCAGCGGTACTACAAGGGCGACTGGCGGCTCGGGCCCGCCGAACTTCCGCGCAGGGGCGCGATCGGGCAGATGCTGAGGGGCTACGAGCGGCTGGACGGCCTGTCGGCCTCCGCGTTCCTGAATTGCTACTGGAACGAGCAGTCCGGCGGCTGGTGGTACCCGTACCCGGACGGCTGGGTCCTGCTGAACGGCGTACCGCTCAAGACCACCATCACCCTGAAGGCGGGTCAGAAGGTCGATCTCTTCGGCAGCGGCTTCGGCCACTTCCTCGCCCCGGCGGGCACCCCGTACGCGGAGCGCGCGCTGCCGCCGAGCAACCTGAACACCTACGATCCGGCGTACCCGTACGGCTACCACCTCTACGAGGTCACCAAGCCGTTCCTGGTGGACGCCGGGCCCATCCGACCCTGGTTCGGCCAGCCGGGCTTCGGGCTGCAATACCTGACGGGACCGTCGATTCCTCAGCTCGTTGCCGCGGGTAACCTGCGGCCGCTGAACTGACCGCGCATCCTGGTGCCGTGGACAGAACGGAACTCGTCCGGGTGCTGCGCGCCGAGCAGGTCCCGGACGCTTTGTACGACATTCCCGGCGCGGCCGACATCGAAGTCCAGCCGGACGCCTACTACTTCCTGCGGCCCGCGCCGGACGGCGGCTGGGTGACGGGACTGTGGGAGCGCTCGGTGGACAAGGACGTCAGCCGCTTCGCCACCGAGGACGAGGCGTGCCAGGACCTGCTGGCCAAGCTGCGGGCCCGGCCGCGTCCGCCCGGGGCCGGGCAGGAGACGGTCGAGGACCTGCTGGCGCAGGGCGAGGAGCTGCGGCGCCAGGCGCGTGAGGAGGTGGAGCGGGCCCTGCGGGAGCACCCGCCCGACAAGGGGGCCTGACGAGGAGGCCCGTCGAGAAGGCGCGAAAAGGCGGGAGCCGGCCGCCCCCCGGTGAAGGAGAGGGGCGACCGGCTCCCGGGTCTGCGGAACGAGGGTCCTAGAAGGCGGCCTCGTCCAGGTCCATCAGCTCCTTGGTGACGGACTCGGCCAGCGCGCGCTGCACCGAGACGCCCGGCAGGACCTCGTTGGCGAAGAACTTCGCGGCCGCGATCTTGCCCTCGTAGAACGGCACGTCCTTGGTGGCCGCCCCGCCCAGCTTCTCCGTGGCCACGGCCGCGCCGCGCAGGAGGAGGTAGCCGATCACCACGTCGCCGGAGGCGAGCAGCAGCCGGGTGGCGTTGAGGCCGACCTTGTAGATCGAGGAGACGTCCTGCTCGGTGGCCGAGAGGTCGGTGAGCATGGCGCCCACGATCCCCTCCAGGTCGACCGCGGCCTGGGCGAGCCGGTCGCGGGCCGGGGCCAGCTCCTCGCCGCCGGCGGCCTCCGCCAGGAACTTCTTGATCTCCTCGGAGAGGACGGTCAGCGCCTGGCCCTGGTCCCGGACGATCTTGCGGAAGAAGAAGTCCTGGCCCTGGATGGCGGTGGTGCCCTCGTAGAGGGTGTCGATCTTGGCGTCCCGGATGTACTGCTCCAGCGGGTACTCCTGGAGGTAGCCGGAGCCGCCGATGGTCTGGAGGGACTGCGCCAGCTGCTCGTACGCCTTCTCCGAGCCGTAGCCCTTGACGATCGGCAGCAGCAGGTCGTTGAGGCGGCTGTCGGCCGAGGCGTCCTCGCCCGCGGCCTCCTTGACCATGATCTCGTCCTGGACGGAGGCGGTGTAGAGGACGAGCGCGCGCAGGCCCTCCGCGTACGCCTTCTGCGTCATGAGCGAGCGGCGCACGTCCGGGTGGTGGGTGATGGTGACGCGCGGGGCGGTCTTGTCGGTGAAGGCCGCCAGGTCCGGGCCCTGGACGCGCTCCTTGGCGTACTCCAGCGCGTTGAGGTAGCCGGTGGAGAGGGTGGCCATGGCCTTCGTGCCGACCATCATCCGGGCGAACTCGATGATCTTGAACATCTGGCGGATGCCGTCGTGCTTCTCGCCCAGCAGCCAGCCCTTGGCAGGGGCGTCGGCGCCGAAGGTCAGCTCGCAGGTGTTGGAGACGCGCAGACCCATCTTGTGCTCGACGTTGGTCGCGTAGACGCCGTTGCGCTCGCCCAGCTCACCGCTGTCCCAGTCGAAGTCGTACTTGGGGACGATGAACAGGGACAGGCCCTTGGTGCCCGGTCCCGCGCCCTCGGGGCGGGCCAGCACGAAGTGGATGATGTTGTCGGAGACGTCGTGCTCACCGGAGGTGATGAACCGCTTCACGCCCTCGATGTGCCAGGTGCCGTCCTCCTGCTGGACCGCCTTGGCGCGGCCGGCGCCCACGTCCGAGCCCGCGTCGGGCTCGGTCAGCACCATGGTGGAACCCCACTGCTTGTCCACCATCAGCTGCGCGATCTTCAGCTGCTCCTCGGTGCCCTCGTCGTGCAGCACCCCCGCGAAGGACGGGCCGGACGCGTACATCCAGATCGGGGTGTTGGCGCCGAGGATCGTCTCGGCCGAGGCCCACAGCAGGGAGCGCGGGCAGGAGGTGCCGCCGAGGGCCTCCGGCACCCCGAGACGCCACCACTCGGCGTCCATGTACGCCTGGTAGCTCTTCTTGAACGACTCGGGCAGCGGCGCCGTGTGCGTCTTCGGGTCGAAGACCGGCGGGTTGCGGTCCGAGTCGGCGTAGGAGGCGGCCAGCTCGTTCTCGGAGAGCCGCGATATCTCGGAGAGCACGCTCTTGGCGGTCTCGACGTCCATCTCCGCGAACGGGCCGGTGCCGTACAGCTTGTCGCGGCCGAGCACCTCGAAGAGGTTGAACTCGATGTCGCGGAGATTCGACTTGTAGTGCCCCATGGCGACGGCTCCGTAAGGCTCGGGAGAGGCAGGGACCTCTTCGTGGCGCGGTATCGATCAGCAGAGTCCGGTGCAGTCAATCCGGTGTCGCCATGATGCTACCCGTGGGTAATAAAGGGCAACCCTCAACCCGCCAACTGTGACTCAGTACGCTTCGGTCCATGTACGGCTACGACCAGAACGCGAGCGCAGGGCAGGGTTACGCCGCCCCGCCACCTCCGCCGCAACAGCAGCCGCATTCGTCACACCACTCACAGCCGGGCCCCGGCTACGGTGGGCAGCCGCTGTACCCCGAGCCCTCGCCGCCGTCCCTCGCGGACGCGGTGCGCGCCTTCACCACGGGCTCGATGGCGGCGGAGGACTTCCAGCAGATCTTCGCGACCTCCAAGGTCTACTGTCCGCGCGGTGACAACCCGGGTTTTCTCGCGCTGCACAACACCCAGCAGCCGGTGATCCCGATGTTCACCTCGCTCAAGGAGCTGCGGCGGTACGCGGGCAAGGAGTCCAAGTACTTCGTGATCACCGGCGCCGAGGTGATCGACTTGCTGCCGACCGGCTACGGCTTCGTCCTCGACATGGAGGGTGAGCACCGCATGGTCTTCGACGCGAAGGCGGTGGAGCAGATGGTCGACTTCGCCATGCGGCGCATGTATGGCTAGACGCCATCGCTTCGCGGACGGCTGAGGTGTCCCCCACACCCCTCGTGTCCCACTAGAGCCGGAATAGGGCCCCTCTTGCGGGTCGTTCAGCCTTCAATTAAGTTGAATGGTGAACGACCGAGGAGGCCGTCATGCCCGCAGTGACCGTAGACAACCCCCTGACCCTGCCCCGGGTCGCAGCCCCCGCCGAGGCGCGCCCGCGCCCGGCGCTCGGCGTCTCCACCGCGCCCAGCGGCTTCGAGGGGGAGGGATTCCCGGTGCGGCGCGCCTTCGCCGGCATCGACTACCAGCACCTCGACCCGTTCATCATGATGGACCAGATGGGCGAGGTGGAGTACGCGCCGGGCGAGCCCAAGGGCACCCCCTGGCACCCCCACCGCGGCTTCGAGACCGTGACGTACCTCATCGACGGCACCTTCGTGCACCAGGACTCGCACGGCGGCGGCGGCACGATCAACGACGGCGACACCCAGTGGATGACCGCGGGCTCCGGGCTGCTCCACATCGAGGCCCCGCCGGAGTCCCTGGTCATGTCCGGCGGCCTCTTCCACGGGCTCCAGCTGTGGGTGAACCTGCCGAGCAAGGACAAGATGATGCCGCCGCGCTACCAGGACATCGGTGGCGCCAAGGTCAAGCTGCTCACCTCCGCCGACGGCGGTGCGCTGCTGCGGCTGATAGCGGGCGACATCGACGGCCACCAGGGGCCGGGCATCACCCACACCCCGATCACCATGCTGCACGTCTCGCTGAACCCGGGCGCCGAGCTGACCCTGCCCTGGCGCGCCGACTTCAACGCCCTGGCCTACGGGCTCGCCGGACGCGGCACCGCGGGCGCGGAGCAGCGGCCCTTCCGCACCGGGCAGACGGTGGTCTTCGGCGAGGGCGACGCGCTGACGATACGGGCGGACGCGGCGCAGGAGTCGCGCAGCCCCAACTTCGAGGTCGTGCTGCTCGGCGGGCAGCCGATCCGCGAGCCGATGATGCACTACGGCCCGTTCGTGATGAACACCCACGCCGAACTGGCCCAGGCCTTCGACGACTTCCGCGCCGGAAAGCTCGGAACGATACCGGCCGACGCCGAGTAGGGCGGGGTTACTCCGGCGCGGGCTGCTCCGGCGCGCGCTCGTGCAGCTCGTACCAGATGCACTTGCCGTCGCCGCGCGGATCGACGCCCCAGGCGTCGGCCAGCATTTCCATCAGCATCAGCCCCCGCCCCGACGACGCGAGTTCGCCGGGGCGGCGGCGGTGCGGCAGCTCGTCGCTGCCGTCCGCGACGTCGAGGCGCAGCCGCCTCGACCCGCGCCGCCCGCTGACCTCGGCGACCAGCAGGGCGTCCCCATCGGTGTGCACCAGGACGTTGGTGACCATCTCCGAGAGCAGCAGCACCGCCGACTCGACCTGGTCCGGGTCCGCCCAGTCGTGCAGCATGTCGCGCAGCTGGCGGCGGGCGCCCGCTATCCGCTCCGGCTCGGCCTGCGCGAGCGTGACCGCGGTACGCCGCACCGGCGCCGAACCGGGTCCGACCAGGCACACCTCCGCGTCCCGGCGGATCAGCAGCAGCGCTATGTCGTCCTCGCGGCGGTCGGCGAGGGGGCCGGTGGTGTGGTGCGAGGGCGGCCCGTGCACGGCCTGCACCAGGGCCTCGGCGAGCGCTTCCAGGTCATGGGGGCCGTCGGTCGCGGTCGCCGGGTGCTCGAAGATCGACCGGATCCGGTCCCAGCCGGTCTCCAGGTCGTGGCCGCCGGTCTCGATCAGCCCGTCGGTGCACATCAGCAGCGTCTCGCCGGGCTCCAGCACCACCCGGGTGGTGGGGTAGTCGCCCTCCGGGTCGACGCCCAGCGGCAGCCCGCCCGCGGTGGGGCGGATCATCATCGTGCCGTCGGCCAGCCGGACCGCCGGGTCCGGATGGCCCGCGCGGGCGATGTCCAGGGTGCCCGCGACCGGATCGACCTCCATGTACAGACAGGTGGCGAACCGCGGATCGTGTCCCCCGTCCCCGCCGGGGTCCGTGAGCCCGGACAGGAAGCGGGAGGCGCGGGCGAGCACCGCGTCCGGGTGGTGGCCCTCGGAGGCGTACGCCCGGACCGCGATCCGCAGCTGCCCCATGATCCCGGCGGCCCGGACGTCATGCCCCTGGACGTCGCCGATCACCAGGGCGGTGCGCCCCGAGGGCAGCGCGATCACGTCGTACCAGTCGCCGCCGACCTGGAGCCCGCCGCCCGTCGGCACGTAGCGCGCGGCCACCGTGAGCCCCGGGATGTCGGGCTTGGCGGCGGGCAGCATGGAGCGCTGGAGGCCGTCCGACAGCTCACGCTCGGTCTCCTGGAGGGCGGCCCGGGACAGCGCCTGGGCCAGCATCCGCGCGATCGTGGTGAGCACCGAGCGCTCGTCGGGCGAGAACGCGACCGGGTGCGCGAACCCGGCCATCCACGCGCCGATGGTGCGGCCCGCGACGATCAGCGGCAGAAAGGCCCAGGAACGGCGCTTGAGGGGCCGCATCCGACGCCAGGCGGCCGGGAACCGGCCGCGGTACTCGTCCGGCGAGGGCAGGTAGACCGCCCGGCCGGTGCGGACCACCTCGGCCGCCGGATGGTCGGTGGCCGCCGGCATGTCGGCGGCGGGGTGCTCGGTGTCGATCCGGTGCCCGTGGTGGCCGATCAGCGAGATCCGGTCGCCCTTGACGCCGAAGACCGCGAGCCCGTCCGGCGAGAAGCCGGGCATGGAAAGCCCCGCGGCCACCCGCAGCACCTCGGCGGTGGACATCGCCTCGGCCAGCGCCCGCCCCGCGTCCAGCAGGAACGCCTCGCGGTTGCGCCGCCAGTCGCCGGTGACCGGGGTGCCGCCCGCGGTGGTGCCGGGCAGCGGCTCGGGGACCTCCTGGAGGGTGCCGAGCAGCAGCTGCCCGTCTTGGCCGTCGGTGCGGTCGACCGGCCGCGACCGGGTGCGCACGGTGCGCAGCACCTTGCCCTTCTCGTCCACGATGCGCATCCGGGCCTCGGCGAGGGTGCCCTCGGCCGCCGCCAGCGCCACAATGGACTGGATCTCCAGCCAGTCCGCCGGGTGGAAGCAGGCCCGGGCCGCGGCCTCGGGGAGCGTGACCGCCTCGGCGGGCAGGCCCACCAGGCGGGCCGCTTCGGCGTCGTAGGAGACGGCGCCCGCGACGCTGTCCCACCGCCACAGGCCGGTCGCTATGGCGGCCAGCAGGTCCTCGGTGCGCATTGCGCTACCTTATGGGCATTTTCCGCGCGCTTACCAGTGAAGGTCACGGCGCCGGTAGGCTTGGCCGGAAGCTACACGAGGGTACGCAACACTCCCGACCTGACGACTTGGATGAATGATGCATCGGTACCGGTCCCACAACTGTGGCGAGCTCCGCGCCGCTGACGTCGACACCGACGTACGGCTCTCCGGCTGGCTGCACAATCGACGGAACCTGGGCGGCATCCTCTTCATCGATCTGCGCGACCACTACGGCCTGGTGCAGCTCGTCGTCCGGCCCGACACCGCGGCCAACGAGAAGCTCAGCTCGATCTCCAAGGAGAGCGTCGTCCGCGTCGACGGCCGGGTGATCGCCCGCGGCGCCGACAACGTCAACCCCGAGCTGCCGACCGGTGAGATCGAGGTCGAGGTCGCCGACGTCGAGGTGCTCGGCGCGGCCGACCCGCTGCCCTTCACCGTCTACCCGGAGGACGGGGTCAACGAGGAGCGGCGTCTGGAGCACCGCTTCCTGGACCTGCGCCGGGAGCGGATGCACCGCAACATCATGCTGCGCTCCGCCGTGATCTCCGCGATCCGGCAGAAGATGACCGCGCAGGGCTTCAACGAGATGGCGACCCCGATCCTGTCCGCCACCTCGCCCGAGGGCGCGCGCGACTTCCTGGTCCCGTCCCGGCTGCACGCGGGCAAGTTCTACGCCCTGCCGCAGGCCCCCCAGCAGTTCAAGCAGCTGCTGATGATCGCGGGCTTCGACCGCTACTTCCAGATCGCGCCCTGCTTCCGCGACGAGGACGCCCGCGCCGACCGCTCGCCGGGCGAGTTCTACCAGCTCGACGTCGAGATGAGCTTCGTCGAGCAGGAGGACGTCTTCGAGGTCATCGAGAAGGTGATGACCGACCTGTTCGAGGAGTTCGGCAACGGCCGCCACGTCACCTCGCCGTTCCCGCGGATCCCGTTCCGCCAGGCGATGCTGAAGTACGGCTCCGACAAGCCCGACCTGCGCGCCCGGCTGGAACTGGTCGACGTCAGCCATGTCTTCGCGGGCTCCGGCTTCAAGGCGTTCGCCGACAAGCACGTGCGCGCGCTGGCCGTGCCGGACACCGCCGAGCAGCCGCGGAAGTTCTTCGACCAGATGGGCGAGTTCGCGGCTCTGCAGGGCGCCAAGGGGCTGGCCTGGGTCCGGATCGGCGAGGACTCCAAGCTCACCGGGCCGATCGCCAAGTTCCTCACGGACGAGGACGTCGAGAAGCTGATCGCCGAGGTCGAGGGCAAGCCCGGCACGTCGATCTTCTTCGGCGCGGGCGACTTCGACGAGGTCTCCAAGATCATGGGCGCGGTGCGCGTCGAGGCCGCCAAGCGGACCGGCCACTTCGAGGAGAACGTCTTCCGGTTCTGCTGGATCGTGGACTTCCCGATGTTCGAGCGGAACGAGGACACCGGCGAGATCGAGTTCTCCCACAACCCGTTCTCCATGCCGCAGGGCGGCCTGGAGGCGCTGGAGAACCAGGACCCGCTGGACATCCTGGCGTGGCAGTACGACATCGTCTGCAACGGCACCGAGCTGTCGTCCGGCGCCATCCGGAACCACGAGCCGGACGTGATGTTCAAGGCGTTCGAGATCGCCGGATACTCCCGCGAGGAGGTCGAGCGGGAATTCGGCGGCATGCTGCGGGCGTTCCACTTCGGGGCGCCGCCGCACGGTGGCATCGCCCCCGGCGTCGACCGCATCGTCATGCTGCTCGCCGACGAGCCGAACATCCGCGAGACCATCGCGTTCCCGCTCAACGGCAACGCCCAGGACCTGCTGATGGGCGCGCCCAGCGAGGTGGACGAGGCCCGGCTGCGCGAGCTGCACCTGTCGGTGCGCAAGCCGCAGATCAAGCAGGCCGAGAAGGCCGAGAAGGCTGAGAAGCCGGTTGAGGGGAACAACGCCGGGTAACGGCGCGGAAGAGAGAGGAGTCCGTGCCCGGTGCTTTCCGAGGGGCGGAGGACACAGTGAGGGTACGGATTCCGGCCGTTGCGACGGCTGTGGCTCTAGCGGTGCTCGCGGGCTGCGCGGGGCCCGGGGACGGGTCCCGTAAGCACGCGACGGACGCCAAGGGCACCGCGGACGCCAAGGGCACCGCGGGCCGGTCCGGCGCGGCGGGCGCCCCCACGGGCACGCAGAGCCCCGCCGGGCGGCC
>NZ_RIBZ01000772.1:0-11499 GCF_003721215.1 Streptomyces botrytidirepellens | reverse complement strand
GGACGCGGCACCGGCGGCGGCTCGGGCCGCGGTTCCGGTGGCGGGGCCGGCCGTAGTCGCCGTCCCAGCCGGTAGGGGCGGTCCGGACCGCCCTGGCCGGGGGCTCCCCGGGCGCCCCCGGCTCGCCATGCCCACGCCACGTCCGCAGGCGAGTAATGCGCCCCATTTCCCTGACGCAGGGGCGACAATGGGCCACATGCCGATACCCAGTGCCGTGCCCAGCCGCGCCGAACTGATCGACCATCTCGTCCGTACGCGCATCGCGGGTGACGTCGCCACCCCACGCGAGAACAACCTCTCCCACTACCGCAAGCTCGCGAACGGCGACCGCCACTACTGGCTGGGTCTGGAACTGGACGACCGCTGGGTGGACGAGCAGGACGTGCTGGCCGTCATGGCGGAGCGGTGCGGGGTGATCGACGACCCGGAGCACCGCACCGGGCAGGACACGATCGACCCGGAGCTGACGGTCGGCGCGCTGGACCGGATGGCGTCGGTGCTGCGGAAGGCGGCCGAGGCGCAGCAGCGGGTGCTGTTCGCCACGGGGCACCCGGGCGGGCTGCTGGAGGTGCACAGCGCCACGGCGTCGGCGCTGCACGCGGCGGGGTGCGAGATCGTCGAGATCCCGGGCGGGCTGCACGCGGACGAGGGGTACGTCTTCCAGTTCTGCGACGTGGCCATGCTGGAGCGCGGCGCCACGCTGTGGCACACCCACTCCCCCGCCCCCATGGCGGCCATCCTGGACGGGCTGGCCCGGGAGGGGCGGCCGCTGCCGGACCTGGTGGTCGCCGACCACGGCTGGGCGGGCTGCGCGGGGCAGCGCGGCATCGACGCGGTGGGGTACGCGGACTGCAACGACCCGGCGCTGTTCCTCGGCGAGGCGGAAGGGACGCTTCAGGCGGTGGTCCCGCTGGACGACCACGTCACCAATCCGCGGTTCTACGCGCCGATGACGGCCTACCTGCTGGACGCGGCGGGGCTGACGGCCCAGTTCTGACGCGCGCCGCCCGGGACGCGCGCCGCCCGGGACGCGCGTCAGACCGGGACGCGCGTCAGACCGGGACGCGCGTCGGAACCGGACCCAGCGCCGGGAGGGACAAGCGTCACCCCTCCCGGGGTTCCCCGGCGGGGGTCACTTCTTCGTGCGCGGCCGAGGGACCCGCATGACCCCTTCCTGGATCACCGAGACGGCCAGCCGCCCGTCGGCGGTGAAGATGCGGCCCTTGGCGAGGCCGCGGCCACCGGACGAGGACGGGCTCTCCTGGTCGTACAGCAGCCAGTCGTCCACCCGGAACGGCCGGTGGAACCACATGGCGTGGTCGAGGCTGGCGCCGACGATGTCCCCGACCGCCCAGCCGCCGCGGCCGTGGGCGAGGAGCACCGAGTCCAGCAGCGTCATGTCGGACACATAGGTGGCCAGGCAGACGTGCAGCATCGGATCGTCGGCGACGCCGTCCAGTTTGCCGTCGGTCCGGAACCAAACCTGCGACTTCGGCTCGCGGGGCTGTCCGACGCTGCCGTACGGCGGAGCGTCCACGTACCGCAGGTCGACGGCGGCCCGTGCCTGGAGCATCCGGTCGACCACCCCCGGCCCGGCGAGCAGGTGCTCGTACCGGGGCAGCAGCTCCTCGGCGGTGGGCAGCGAGAGCGGATCCGGTACGTCCGGCATCGGCTCCTGGTGCTCCAGCCCCTCCTCGTGCAGTTGGAAGGAGGCGGACAGGTGGAAGATCGGCTGCCCGTGCTGGACGGCGACGACGCGGCGCGTCGTGAAGGAGAAGCCGTCGCGGATCCGGTCGACCGTGTAGACGATCGGCGCCCCGGGGTCGCCGGGCCGCAGGAAGTACGCGTGCAGCGAGTGCGGCGGACGGTCCTCCGGGACCGTGCGGCCCGCGGCGACCAGGGCCTGGGCGGCCACCTGGCCGCCGAAGACCCGCGGCACGAGGGGTGCGGCATCGCTGGTGCCGCGGAACATGTCCTCTTCGATCCGCTCCAGGTCGAGCAGGTCGAGCAGGCTCTGTAGTGCGTCATTCATGGTTCAAGCAGTCTTGCAGACCCGTGTTGCGGCACCGTTGCCGACGAGCGTGCTCATGACGACCGTCACAGCCCCATCGACTTGGCGACGATGGACCGCATGACCTCGCTGGTGCCGCCGTAGATGCGGGTGACGCGGGTGTCCGCGTACAGCCGGGCGATGGGGTACTCCATCATGTAGCCGTAACCGCCGTGCAGCTGGAGGCACTTGTCGATGACGACGGCCGCGCGCTCGGTGGTGAACAGCTTCGCCGAGGCGGCGTCGGCGGCGGTCAGCTCACCGGCGTCGTGCGCGTCCAGGGCCCGGTCGACGACCGCCTGCATCGCGTCCACCTCGGCCTTGCAGTCGGCCAGCGTGAACTTGGTGTTCTGGAAGGACGCCACGCTCTTGCCGAAGACCTCGCGGTCCTGGACGTAGGCCTTGGCGAACTCGACGGCCGCGGCGGACTGCGCGTACGCGCTCACGGCGATGCCCAGGCGCTCCTGCGGCAGGTTGTGCGCGAGGTAGCCGAACGCCTTGCCCTCCTCGCCCAGCAGGTCCTCCACCGGCACCTTGACATCGGTGAACGACAGCTCGGCGGTGTCGGACGTCTTCAGCCCCAGCTTCTCCAGCTTGCGGCCGACCGCGTAGCCCTCGCTCGTGGTGTCCACGACGAGGATGGATATGCCCCCGCGGCGGTCCTCGGGGGTGGCGGGCGCGGTGCGGGCGCAGACCAGGACGCGGTCGGCGAGCACGCCGCCGGTGATGAAGGTCTTGGCGCCGTTGAGCACGTAGTGCGTGCCGTCCTCGGACAGCTTGGCGGTGGTCTTCATGCCCGCCAGGTCCGAGCCGGTGCCCGGCTCGGTCATGGCGATGGCGGTCATCAGGTCACCCGAGACGAACGAGGGCAGCCAGCGCTGCTTCTGCTCCTCGTTGGCGTACTTGAGGATGTACGGGAGGCAGAGCGCGGTGTGGACGCTGCTGCCGCCGAAGCTCACCCCGGCGCGGGCGCACTCCTCGGTGATGACCGCGTTGAACTTGAAGCTGGTCTCGCCCGCGCCGCCGTACTCCTCGGGGACCTCGATGCCGAAGATGCCCAGCTCGCCGAGCTTCTTGTAGAAGTCGCGCGGAGCCTGACCGGCCTCCCGCCACTCCTCGTAGTACGGGACGACCTCGGCGGCGATGAAGTCGCGGATGGTCTCCCGGAATGCCTCGTGGTCCTCGTTGAACACCGTGCGACGCATCTCTGCGGCCTCCCTCTGGCTAAGCGCTTGCTCAGCCGAAGCTACCGGCCAGTCACCTCACCTGTCCAGAGCGTCCGAGGCGTGGGCGCCGCCGTCCGAGGCGTGGGCCGCGCCGAACGCGCCCAGGGCCAGGCGGTGCAGCAGCGCGGCGGTGGCCTCGCGGCCGGGGAGGGCGCCGGGGCGGCCCAGGTGCGGGGTGGAGTTGAGCAGCCCGAACACGGCGTGGACGCAGGCCCGGGCGTCGGCCTCGGCGAGCCCCGGATAGACCCGCCGCACGACCTCGACCCACAGCTCCACGTACTGCCGCTGGAGCGAGCGCACCAGCTTGCGGTCGGTGTCCCGGAGCCGGTCCAGCTCTCGGTCGTGGAGGATGATCAGCGGGCGGTCGTCCAGGGCGAAGTCGATGTGGCCCTCGATGAGCGAGTCCAGCAGTGCCGCCGGGGCGTCCCCGGCCTCCGTCGCCTCCGCGGCGCGCCGCTTGCCGCCCGTCAGCAGCCGGCCGCTGATGCCGACCAGCAGCTCGGCCAGCATCGCCTCCTTCCCGGCGAAGTGCCGGTAGAGGCCGGGGCCGCTGATGCCGACCGCCGCGCCTATCTCGTCGACGCCGACGCCGTGGAAGCCGCGCTCGGCGAAGAGCCGGGCCGCCTCCTTGAGGATCTGTTCGCGGCGGGTCGGTGCAGGGGCTTGCGTGCTCATGGAAGCAATTCTAGACAGCGCGGTTAGTGGTCGTTAACCTGGTGGGTGTCGAGTTAACGACCACTAACCACGACGGCGAGACGAGGGGGCCCGTAGCGATGGAGCAGGCACCGGTGCTGCGAAGCGGCGCCGACCCGGGGTCCGACGCCTGGCAGGCCAACGAGGCCGCACACCGCGAGCTGGCCGCGCGGCTGCGCGAGAAGCTCGCCGCGGCCCGGCTGGGCGGCGGCGAGAAGGCGCGGGCGCGGCACACCGCGCGCGGCAAGCTGCTGCCGCGCGACCGGGTGGACACCCTGCTGGACCCGGGCTCGCCGTTCCTGGAGCTGGCGCCGCTCGCCGCCGACGGGCTGTACGAGGGCCAGGCCCCGGCGGCGGGGGTGATCGCCGGGATCGGGCGGGTCGCGGGCCGTGAGGTGGTCGTCATCGCCAATGACGCCACGGTCAAGGGCGGCACGTATTACCCGATGACGGTGAAGAAGCACCTGCGCGCCCAGGAGGTCGCGCTGGAGAACCGGCTGCCGTGCGTCTATCTGGTCGACTCCGGCGGCGCCTTCCTCCCCATGCAGGACGAGGTCTTCCCGGACCGCGACCACTTCGGGCGGATCTTCTACAACCAGGCGCGGATGTCCGGCGCCGGGATCCCGCAGGTCGCGGCGGTGCTCGGATCCTGCACGGCGGGCGGGGCCTATGTCCCGGCGATGAGCGACGAGGCCGTCATCGTGCGCGGCCAGGGCACGATCTTCCTGGGCGGGCCGCCGCTGGTGAAGGCGGCCACGGGCGAGGTCGTCACCGCGGAGGAGCTGGGCGGCGGCGAGGTCCACTCCCGGGTCTCGGGCGTCACCGACCACCTCGCGGAGGACGACGCCCACGCGCTGCGCATCGTCCGTACGATCGTCTCCACCCTGCCGCCCTCCCCCGCCCAGCAGGGCGCGCCGCCCTGGCCGCTCACGCCCTCCGAGGAGCCCGCGGTCGAGCCCGCGGGGATGTACGGGGCGGTCCCGGTCGACTCCCGCACGCCGTACGACGTGCGCGAGGTGATCGCCCGGGTGGTGGACGGCTCGCGGTTCGCCGAGTTCAAGGCCGAGTTCGGGACGACTCTGGTCACCGGCTTCGCCCGGATCATGGGCCATCCGGTGGGCATCGTCGCCAACAACGGCATCCTGTTCTCCGAATCGGCCCAGAAGGGCGCCCACTTCATCGAGCTGTGCGATCAGCGCGGCATCCCGCTGGTCTTCCTCCAGAACATCTCGGGCTTCATGGTCGGCCGCAGCTATGAGGCGGGCGGCATCGCCAAGCACGGCGCCAAGATGGTCACCGCCGTCGCCTGCACCCGCGTGCCCAAGCTGACGGTCGTCATCGGCGGCTCCTACGGCGCGGGCAACTACTCGATGTGCGGCCGGGCCTATTCGCCGCGCTTCCTGTGGATGTGGCCCAACGCCAAGATCTCGGTGATGGGCGGCGAGCAGGCCGCCTCCGTGCTCGCGACCGTCAAGCGCGACCAGTTGGAGGCGCGCGGCGAGAAGTGGAGCACGGAGGACGAGGAGGCGTTCCGGGCGCCGGTCCGCGAGCAGTACGAGACCCAGGGCAGCGCGTACTACGCCACGGCGCGGCTGTGGGACGACGGGGTGATCGACCCGCTCGAGACCCGTACGGTGCTCGGCCTCGCCCTCACCGCGTGCGCGAGCGCCCCGCTGCCCGACCGCACGGCCAAGGAACCCGCGGCGCCCGGCTACGGCGTCTTCCGGATGTGAGGGGATGCACCCGATGAGTGCGGCGCATGCGATGTTCGACACGGTCCTGGTGGCCAACCGCGGGGAGATCGCGGTCCGCGTCATCCGCACCCTGCGGCGGCTCGGCGTCCGCTCGGTCGCCGTGTACAGCGACGCCGACGCGGACGCCCGGCACGTCCGGGAGGCGGACACGGCCGTGCGGATCGGCCCGGCGGCCGCCGCCGAGAGCTATCTGTCGATCGAGCGGCTGCTGGACGCGGCCGCCCGCACCGGCGCGCAGGCCGTCCACCCCGGCTACGGATTCCTCGCGGAGAACGCGGCGTTCGCCCGCGCCTGCGCCGACGCCGGGCTCGCCTTCATCGGCCCGCCCGCCGGTGCCATCGAGCTGATGGGCGACAAGATCCGCGCCAAGGAGACCGTGCGCGCGGCCGGGGTGCCCGTGGTGCCGGGCTCCTCCGGCAGCGGGCTCACCGACGCCCAGCTCATCGACGCCGCCCGGGAGATCGGCACCCCCGTGCTGCTCAAGCCGTCCGCGGGCGGCGGCGGCAAGGGCATGCGGCTGGTGCGGGACGAGGCGCTGCTCGCCGACGAGATCGCGGCCGCCCGGCGCGAGGCGCGCGGCGCGTTCGGCGATGACACGCTGCTCGTCGAGCGCTGGATCGACCGGCCGCGCCACATCGAGATCCAGGTGCTGGCGGACGGCCACGGCCAGGTGATCCACCTCGGCGAGCGCGAATGCTCGCTCCAGCGCCGCCATCAGAAGATCATCGAGGAGGCGCCCAGCCCGCTGCTGGACGAGACCACCCGGGCTCTGATGGGCGAGGCCGCGGTGCAGGCGGCGCGGTCGTGCGGCTATGTGGGCGCGGGCACGGTGGAGTTCATCGTGCCCGGCGCCGACCCGTCCGCGTACTGCTTCATGGAGATGAACACCCGCCTCCAGGTCGAGCACCCCGTCACCGAGCTCACGGTGTCCATCCAGGGAAGCGGGGGCCTCGATCTGGTGGAGTGGCAGCTGCGGGTCGCCGCGGGCGAACCACTGCCCTGCGGCCAGGACGGCATCACCTTCGGCGGCCATGCGGTGGAGGCCCGTATCTGCGCCGAGACCGCCCGTGTGGCGGGCGACGGCCGGGTGGACTTCCTCCCGTCGGCCGGACCGGTGCTCGCCCTGGACGAGCCCGCGGGCGAGGGGGTCCGCGTCGACTCCGGGCTGAGCGCGGGCACGGAGGTCGGCACGGTGTACGACCCGATGCTCGCCAAGGTCATCGCCCACGGCCCGGACCGCCCCACGGCGCTGCGCCGGCTGCGCGCGGCCCTCGGCTCCCTGACCATCCTCGGCGTGGACACCAACACGGGCTTCCTGCGCCGGCTGGCCGCCCACCCGGAGGTCGCCTCGGGCGATCTGGACACCGGTCTGGTCGACCGCGCGGCGGCCTCGCTCCTCCCGTCCACGATCCCCGACGAGGTCTACGCGGCGGCGGCGCTGCTGCGCCAGGCGGCGCTGGAGCCGCCCGTCCCGCGGGGCGATGGCGCGGGAGGCAGCGGCTCCGGTGCGGATGTCTGGGTCGATCCGTTCTCCGTGCCCACCGGGTGGCGGATCGGCGGCGAGCCCGCCTGGACGATCCACCGCCTCCGAGTCGCGGGCCACGCCCCGGTGACGGTCCGCGTGCGCGGGCGGGCCCGGGACGCGCGGGTGCTCATGGAGCGCACGGACGGCTCGGGCAGTGGCGGCACGGCCGCGGACACGGCGGCGCGGCTCATCCCGTTGGACAACCGCACGGTGCTGCTGGACCTCGGCGGGGTCACCCACCGCTTCCGGCATGTCGCAGACGGCGCGAGCCACTGGCTGGGGCGGAGCGGGGATGCCTGGCGGGTGGTGGGGCATGACCCCATTGAGGAGACGCTGCGCGGCGGGGCCGCCGCCGCGCACGCCGGGGAGCTGACGGCCCCCATGCCCGGCACCGTCACCGTCGTGAAGGCGGCCGTCGGGGACGAGGTCACCGCGGGCCAGGGCCTGCTGGTGGTCGAGGCGATGAAGATGGAGCACCTCATCTCCGCCCCGCACGACGGGACCGTCACCGAACTGGAGGTGACCCCCGGCAGCACGGTCGCCATGGACCAGCTGCTGGCGGTCGTCGCCCCGCGCGAGACCGAGGAGCGTGCGTGATGACCCTCCCCCTGACCGTCCCGGCCCCGGGGCTGCCCGCCCGGGTGCGCATCCACGAGGTGGGGCCGCGCGACGGACTACAGAACGAGAAGACCCTCGTGCCGGTCGCCGTGAAGGCCGAGTTCATCCGGCGGCTGGCCGACGCGGGGCTGACCACCATCGAGGCCACCAGCTTCGTCCGCCCGGAGTGGGTGCCCCAGCTGGCAGACGCCGAGCAGCTGATGCCGCTTATCGACGATGTGCGGGCGCGGCTCCCCGTGCTGGTGCCCAACCAGCGCGGTCTGGACCGTGCGCTCGCACTGGGCGCGCGGGAGATCGCCGTCTTCGCCAGCGCGACCGAGGCGTTCGCCAAGGCCAACCTCAACCGGACGGTGGACGAGGCGCTCGCCATGTTCGAGCCGGTCGTCACCGCGGCGCGCGAGGCGGGCGTGACCGTGCGCGGCTATCTGTCGATGTGCTTCGGCGACCCCTGGGAGGGACCGGTCCCGATCTCGCAGACCGTCTCGGTCAGCCGCCGCCTGATCGACATGGGGTGCGACGAGGTGAGCCTCGGCGACACCATCGGGGTGGCCACCCCCGGCCATGTGCAGGAGCTGCTGGCCACCCTGGGCGAGGCGGGCATCCCCGCCGACCGGCTGGCCGTCCACTTCCACGACACCTACGGCCAGGCCCTCGCCAACACCCTCGCCGCCCTCCAGCACGGCGTGACCACCGTCGACGCCTCCGCGGGCGGCCTGGGCGGCTGTCCGTACGCGAAGAGCGCCACCGGCAACCTCGCCACCGAAGACCTGGTCTGGATGCTCGACGGCCTCGGCATCGAGACCGGGGTCGACATCCGCCGTCTCACCGCCACCAGCGTGTGGATGGCCCGGCACCTGGGCCGACCCAGCCCGTCCCGCACCGTCCGCGCCCTCTCCCAGAAGGAGATGTGAGTCATGGCGATCGACCATCGTCTCTCCCCCGAGCACGAGGAACTGCGCCGCACCGTCGAGGCGTTCGCGCACGATGTGGTCGCCCCGAAGATCGGGGAGTACTGGGAGCACCATGAGTTCCCGTACGAGATCATCCGCGAGATGGGCCGGATGGGGCTGTTCGGTCTGCCCTTCCCGGAGGAGTACGGCGGGATGGGCGGCGACTACTTCGCGCTGTGCCTGGCCCTGGAGGAGCTGGCCCGGGTGGACTCCTCCGTCGCGATCACCCTGGAGGCCGGGGTCTCGCTCGGCGCGATGCCGATCTTCCTCTACGGGACGGAGGAGCAGAAGCGCCAGTGGCTGCCCGGGCTGTGCTCCGGGGAGACCCTGGGCGCGTTCGGGCTGACCGAGCCGGGCGGCGGCTCCGACGCGGGCGCCACCCGCACCACGGCCCGGCTGGACGAGACCACCAACGAGTGGGTGATCAACGGCACCAAGTGCTTCATCACCAACTCGGGCACGGACATCACCGCCCTGATCACCGTCACCGCGGTCACCGACCGCACCGAGGACGGCCGCCCCAAGATCTCCTCGATCATCGTGCCGTCAGGCACCCCCGGCCTCAGCGTCGCCGCCCCCTACTCCAAGGTCGGCTGGAACGCCTCGGACACCCGCGAACTGTCCTTCGCCGACTGCCGCGTCCCGGCCGCCAACCTCCTGGGCGACCTGGGCCGTGGCTACGCCCAGTTCCTCCGCATCCTCGACGAGGGCCGCATCGCCATCTCCGCCCTGGCCACCGGGCTCGCCCAGGGCTGTGTGGACGAGTCGGTGTCCTACGCCAGGACCCGCGAGGCCTTCGGCCGCCCGATCGGCGCCAATCAGGCCATCCAGTTCAAGATCGCCGATATGGAGACCCGCGCCCACATGGCCCGCGTCGCCTGGCGCGACGCGGCCTCCCGCCTGGTGCTGGGCGAGCCGTTCAAGAAAGAGGCGTCGATCGCGAAGCTGTACTCCTCGGAGGTCGCGGTCACCAACGCCCGCGAGGCGACCCAGATCCACGGCGGATACGGCTTCATGAACGAGTACCCGGTGGCCCGGATGTGGCGGGATTCCAAGATCCTGGAAATCGGGGAGGGGACGAGTGAGGTGCAGCGAATGCTGATCGCACGGGAACTGGGGTTCGCGAGCTGATCACTCGGCGGCGGGCCAGGGGATCTGCGGGGAGCGGTAGTAGTCGATGCCCAGGGCGTCCCAGCGGGGCGCCTGGGCGGCGAGGCGCACCCGGTAGTCGTCCCAGTCGTGCGTGGACCGGGGCGACCAGCCCAGTTCGGCGATGCCGGGGAGACGGGGGAAGGCCATGTACGCGATGTGGGCGCTGGTGGAGAGGGTCTCCGACCACAGCGGGGCCTCCACGCCGAGGACCGAGGACGGCGGGGCGTCGGCGATGTAGCTGCCCGGGTCCCAGTCGTAGGACTGCTTCGCCTCGACGTATCCGGCCCAGCTGAGCCCCAGCGGGGTGCTCGGGTCGTACTTCATGTCCAGGTAGGCGCGGTTGGCGGGCGAGAGGACGAGGCGGGTGCCGTTCTTGGCGGCGTCGGCGACCTCCTTCTCGCTGCCGTCTGTCCCCCAGTACTGGGCGATCGCGCCCTTGGCGGGGCGCGCGCCGGTCAGCTGGTGCCAGCCGACCACGGTCTTGCCGTACTTGGCGACGACCGGCTGGACCCGGTCCATGAAGGCCACGTAGTCGTCGTGGCTGGTGGAGTGCGCCTCGTCGCCGCCGATGTGGAGGTAGCGGCCGGGGGTGAGGGCGGCGATTTCGCGGATGACGTCGTCCACGAAGTCGTACGTCACCTCCTTGGGCACGCACAGCGAGCTGAACCCGACCTCGGTGCCGGTGTAGAGGGGCGGGGCGACGCCGTCGCAGTTGAGGTCGGCGTAGGAGGCGAGGGCCGCGTTGGTGTGGCCGGGCATGTCGATCTCGGGGACGACGGTGAGGTGGCGTTGCGCCGCGTACCGCACGATCTCCCGGTAGTCGGCCTTGGTGTAGTAGCCGCCGGGCCCGCCGCCGACCTGGGTGGAGCCGCCGTACGTCGCCAGCCGGGGCCAGGAGTCGATGGCGATCCGCCAGCCCTGGTCGTCGGAGAGGTGCAGATGCAGTTTGTTGATCTTGTAGAGGGCGAGCTGGTCGACGTACGCCTTGACCTGGTCGACGGTGAAGAAGTGCCGGGAGACGTCGAGCATCGCGCCACGCCAGGCGTAGCGCGGCACATCGGTGATGGTGCCGCCGGAGATCCGCCAGGGGCCGGGCTGCCGGGTGGCGCGTTCGACGGACGCGGGCAGCAGTTGCCGCAGCGTCTGGATGCCGTGGAAGAGCCCGGCGGAGGTGCGGGCGCTGATGGTGACGGCGCGTCGGGTCACCACCAGCCGGTAGCCCTCCGCGCCGAGCCCCCTCGCCGCGGTCCCCTTCGCCCCGGTCCCCTTCGCGCCCGACCGTTTGGCGTCCCGCACGATCCGCAGCCGGATGCCGTCCCCGCCCCCGCGCGCCGTGACCGGCAGCCGGTAGCCGGTGGCGGGGCGCAGCACGCCCGCCAGATAGTCGCCCGCGGTGCGCGCCGCGCGGGAGCCGGGCTCCACCCGGATCGGGGTCGTCGGGCGGATCGTGTACGGGCTCTTGCCGGGCCGTACGGAGGCGGGCGCGGGCACGACCCGGTCCAGCGGCACCGGCGCGGCCGCGGCGGCGCCG
>NZ_RIBZ01000771.1:0-11458 GCF_003721215.1 Streptomyces botrytidirepellens | reverse complement strand
CGGCGCCGTCTGCTGGGCACGGCCGGCGCCGCGGGCGCGGCCGGGCTCGTCGTCGGCGGGGCGGCCGGCGCGTACGCCGCGGAGGCGACGCGGAACACTCCCTCGCCGCTCAGTTCGGTCGGCTCCACGACCGTCCCCTTCCACGGCAAGCACCAGGCCGGGATCACCACCCCGCTCCAGGCCCACGGCCATCTCATCGCCTTCGACCTGGCGCCCGGTGCGCACCGCAAGCAGGCCGCCGCGCTGCTGCGCCGGTGGTCGAGGACGGCGCGCGAGCTGACCGAGGGCAAGGCCCCGGCGGACGACACGGGCATCGCGCTCGACGCCGGACCGTCGTCCCTCACGGTCACCTTCGGCTTCGGCCGCTCCTTCTTCGCCAAGGCCGGGCTGAAGGACCGGCTCCCGGAGGCGCTCGCCCCGCTGCCCGACTTCGCCTCGGACGCGCTCGACGCGAAGCGCAGCAACGGCGATCTGTGGATCCAGATCGGCGCCAATGACGGGCTCGTCGCCTTCCACGCGCTGCGCGCGCTCCAGCGGGAGGCGGGGGACGCGGCCCGGCTGCGTTGGCAGATGAACGGCTTCAACCGCGCCCCCGGAGCCACCGGCCGCCCCATGACCGTGCGCAATCTGATGGGTCAGGTCGACGGGACGAACAACCCCAAACCGGAGGAGCCGGACTTCGACCGGCGGATCTTCGTACCGGACAAGGGGGAACCGTCCTGGATGGCGGGCGGCTCGTACGCCGTGGTGCGCCGCATCCGGATGCTGCTCGACTCCTGGGACAACCTCTCCCTGGAGCGGCAGGAGAAGGTCATCGGCCGCCGCAAGTCGGACGGGGCCCCGCTGTCCGGCGGCACCGAGACGACCCCGGTGCGGCTCGACAAGATGGGCGCGGACGGGGGCCTGGCCATCGGGGGCGCCGCCCACGTACGGGTCGCGGCGCCCGAGTCCAACCAGGGCGCGGCGATGCTGCGCCGCCCGTTCTCGTACCACGACGGCTTCCGCGACGACGGGGCGCCGGACGCGGGGCTGCTGTTCATCGCCTGGCAGGCGGATCCGATGAGGGGGTTCGTACCGGTGCAGCGGAAGCTGGACCTCGGGGACGACCTGTCCCGGTTCCTGCGGCACGAGGCGAGCGCGCTCTTCGCGGTGCCGGGCGGCCCCGCCCCGGACGAGTACGTGGGTCAGGCACTCTTGGAAGGGTGAGCGAAGGGTGAGCGGGGGATGACCCGGCTCGCCCCCGGCCGCCGCTGGGTATCGTGGCGGCTCTCATACGATCACAGGGAGCCACCGTGATGTCGGCCAGCCACTACGTCTACCTCGGCCCCGAGGGCACCTTCACCGAGGCCGCGCTGCGGTCCTTGCCGGAGGCTGCCACGCGCGAGCTGGTCCCGATGGTCTCGGTGCCGGCGGCGCTGGACGCCGTGCGCAGCGGCGCCGCGGCGGCCGCCCTGGTGCCCATCGAGAACTCGGTCGAGGGCGGGGTCACCGCGACCGTCGACGAGCTGGCCACCGGCGAACCGCTGATGATCTACCGCGAGGTGCTGCTGCCGATCAGCTTCGCGCTGCTGGCGCGGCCGGGCACCACGATCGCGGACGTCAAGACGGTGACCGGGCACCCGGTGTCCCAGCCGCAGGTCCGCAACTGGCTCGCGGCGAATCTGCCGGACGCCCTGTGGGAGTCGGCGGCCTCGAACGCGGACGGCGCGCGGCTGGTGCAGGAGGGGCGCTACGACGCGGCGTTCGCGGGCGCGTTCGCGGGGCCGAAGTACGGCCTGGAGCCGCTGGTCACCGACATCCACGACGCGGAGAACGCGATGACCCGCTTCGTGCTGGCCGGGCGCCCGGCCCGGCCCGCCGCCCGGACCGGCGCCGACAAGACGTCCGTGGTGATCTGGCTCGGCGACGACCACCCGGGCGCGCTGCTGGAGCTGCTCCAGGAGTTCTCGGCGCGCGGCGTCAACATGATGCGGATCGAGTCGCGCCCGACCGGCGAGGGCATCGGCCGCTACTGCTTCTCGGTGGACTGTGAGGGGCACATCGCGGACCGGCGGGTGGGATCGGCCCTGATGGGGCTGAAGCGGATCTGCCCGAAGGTGCGCTTCCTGGGTTCGTACCCGCGGGCGGGGGTGGAGGCGGCGGACCTGGCTCCGCTGCGCGCCGGCACCTCGGACGAGGCGTTCGCGGAGGCGTCGGAGTGGCTGGCCCGCTGCCAGGACGGGCGGGGCTGAGCGCGGGGCGCCGGGCCCGTCAACCACGGGCCCGGGCGGCCGTCGCCAAAAAGTTATCCACAGGCCCGGCGCCACGCTGGGGACAAGTCGACAACACCAAACCGGCAATGTCGACACATCACCACAGTCACCTCATCGGCTCACAACACCGGACATTACACATTCGTCACCGCAATTCCCCTGATCCGCTCTTTGGAGTGAGGGATTCCTCTCTCAAAGAGTGTGTGAACGCGGTTCGATAGGGGAATCCATCGCCGAGCACTCGACGGGCCAAACGATCAACGCGACATCCACAGATCTCACACACAGGCTGTGGATAACTCATGGGTATCCCAACAGGCCTGTGGACAACGAACCGCCAACTCGCCCCGCACACAGGGGAAGCCGGCCATCTCTTTGCCCCTTTTCGGGGAATGCGCACGCAATCCTTGACGCCGGTCCCCACAGGAATTCCCAGGTTTTCCCACAGCCCTAAATGGGGGCAAAAAGGGGCACATCGGAATATCGCGTCGAGCCCCCGAGGTCACACCGGTAACCTGGGGGGGTGATTGACCTTCGCCTGCTCCGTGAGGACCCCGACCGTGTGCGCGCCTCCCAGCGCGCCCGTGGAGAAGACGTCGGCATCGTCGACGCGCTCCTGGCCGCCGACGAGCGGCGCAGGTCCTCCAGTGTCCGCTTCGACGAGCTGCGCTCCGAACAGAAGTCGCTCGGCAAGCTCGTCCCCAAGGCCTCCGGGGACGAGAAGGCCGAGCTGCTGAAGAGGGCGGGCGAGCTGTCCGCCGCGGTCAAGGCGGCCGACGCCGAGCAGGACGCGGCGGCCGAGGAGACCCAGACCCTGCTGCGCCAGCTGGGCAACCTCGTCCACCCGGACGTCCCCGTGGGCGGCGAGGACGACTTCACCGTCCTGGAGACGGTCGGCACCCCGCGCGACTTCGCGGCCGAGGGCATCACCCCCAAGGACCACCTGGAACTGGGCGAGCTGCTCGGCGCGATCGACACCGAGCGCGGCGCCAAGGTCTCCGGATCGCGCTTCTACTACCTCACCGGCGTCGGCGCGCTGCTGGAATTCGCCCTGGTGAACGCGGCGATGGCGCAGGCCACCGCGGCGGGCTTCACCCCGGTGCTCACCCCCGCGCTGGTCAAGCCGAAGGCCATGGAGGGCACCGGCTTCCTGGGCCAGGCCGCGGAGGACGTCTACCACCTGGACAAGGACGACCTCTACCTGGTCGGCACCTCCGAGGTCCCGCTGGCCGCGTACCACATGGACGAGATCCTGGAGGCGGAGCAGCTGCCCCGGCGCTACGCGGGCTTCTCCTCCTGCTTCCGCCGCGAGGCCGGGTCGTACGGCAAGGACACCCGGGGCATCTTCCGGGTGCACCAGTTCGACAAGGTCGAGATGTTCGTCTACACGACGCCGGAGGAGGCCGAGGCCGAGCACCAGCGGCTGCTGGAGTGGGAGAAGCAGTGGCTGACCTCGCTGGAGCTGCCGTTCCGGGTGGTCGACCTGGCCTCGGGTGACCTGGGCTCGTCCGCGACGCGGAAGTTCGACTGCGAGGCGTGGATCCCGACCCAGGGGAAGTACCGCGAGCTGACCTCGACGTCCAACACCACCGAGTTCCAGTCGCGGCGGCTGTCGATCCGGATGCGCGAGGGCAAGAAGGTGCGTCCGCTGGCGACGCTGAACGGCACGCTGTGCGCGGTCACCCGGACCATCGTCGCGATCCTGGAGAACCACCAGCAGGCCGACGGCTCGGTGCGGGTACCCGAGGTGCTGCGGCCGTTCCTGGGCGGGCGCGAGGTCCTGGCACCGGTCGCCCGGTGACCGCCGGCGCCTTTCCGTACCGCCTGGTCGCGACGGATCTCGACGGCACCCTGCTGCGTCCCGACCACACCGTCTCGGCCCGTACCCGCGCCGCGCTCGCCGCGGCGACCGCGGCCGGTGCCGCCCACATCGTCGTCACCGGGCGGACCGTGCCGGTGGCGCGGCACATACTGGACGACCTCGGTTACGAGGGGCTCGCGGTGTGCGGCCAGGGCGCGCAGCTCTACCACGCGGGCGAGCACCGGCTGCTGACCTCCGTCACGCTGGACCGTCAGGTGGCGATGCTGGCGCTGGAGAAGATCGCGGCGGAGACCGGTCCGCTGCTGCTGGCCGCGGCCCGCGACGGGCTCGACGGCCAGGTGCTGTTCGGCCCGGGGTACCGGGTCGGGCACGGGGACATGCCGGTCACCTCCTTCAGCGACCTGGACGAGGTGTGGTCCGCGCCCATCAGCAAGCTCTACATCCAGCACGCCCAACTGGACGATGACGCGCTCGCGGACGCCGCGCGGATCGCCGCCGGGGGTCTGGTCGGCGTGACGATGGCGGGCGCGGGGCTGGTGGAGCTGCTGCCGCTGGGGCTGACGAAGGCCACGGGCCTCTCGCTGGCCGCCCGCAGGCTGAAGGTGACGGCCGCGGACACCATCGCGTTCGGCGACATGCCCAACGACATCCCGATGTTCGGCTGGGCGGAGCACGGGGTCGCGATGGCCAACGCGCACGAGGAGTTGAAGGGCGTCGCCGACGAAATCACCGCCTCCAACGAGGAGGACGGCATCGCCGTGGTGCTGGAGCGGCTCCTCGGCTGACGCTTCGGCGGATGACTGACGCGTGACGGACGGGCGGCCCGGGCTTCATGGCGGGCCGCCCGTCGTCATGCGGGGTCCGGCTCAGCCTCAGCCGAGGTTCTTCACGGCCTGGTAGTAGGTCCAGGCGGTGCCGTCACAGGCGGTCTTCTTCGTGCCGGTGTAGGCGGCGCACACCCGCTTGAGGTCCTCGTAGAAGGCGCTGTCGATACGGGCCTTGTTGGCGTCGAAGATGCCGAGTGCCTTGTGGTTGCGGTACCCGAAGTCATGGCGGGCGCACGAGGTCTGGAAGGGGAAGCCGAAGGGGTTGTCGGGCGAGGAGCTGCAATAGTCGGTGGACCAGTCGAACGCGTACGCGGCCCACGCGGCCTGGTTGTTGCGGGCCGCGAGCCAGGCGTTGTAGCTGGAGGCACTGGTCTGGGTCCAGCTCGCGAGCACCTGCGCCTTGTCGGCGGGGACGGCTTGGGCGGGAGCGGCCAGGGCGACGGTGGCGGCCGCGGTGACGGCGGTGGCGGCAAGACTCGTGGCAAGACGACGCATGTCGGTTCCCTCCGTTGAGTTGTGACGGCACCTCAAACCGCCCGCGTGCGGCGCGGGTTACGGGGCGTGTGAGGTGGCGCACATCAAGAATTCGGCAGGTTCCTGACAAGCGTCAAGATCTGGACAGGCGTATGCATGAACAGAGTTCAACCAACGGAGATTCGGAGGTTCCTCCAAGGAGGAGGAGGAAACAGCCAGTTCGGCGGCCGGTTCAGGAAGGGAGGCGCGACGGGTCGTGCGGCGTCGGGGGCAGCGGCCCCGGCCCCTTGATCCGGCGAATGACCGGCGAGGTCTCCATGTGCCGCACGGCGGACAGCGCGGCGATCCGCGTCGTCAGATAGGTGTACAGCGCGGAGACGTCCTCGCACACCACCGTCGCCATCAGGTTGTTGGGCCCGGTGGTCGCGCACGCGAACGCGATCTCGGAGTGGTCCGCGAGCGCCTGCCCCGTGGCGGCCAGTTCGGAGGGCGGCACCGACAGCCAGAGCACGGTCGTCATGTCGAACCCGAAGATGCGCTGGCGCTGATCGACGTCGAAGTACAGCGTGCCGTCGGCGCGCAGCGCGGCGAGCCGACGGCGCACCGTCGACTGCGACCAGCCGGTGGCGGCGGCCAGCTCGGCCAGCGGCGCCCGCCCGTCGCGCGCGAGGACCGCCAGCAGCTTCCGGTCCTCGGCGGTCAGGGGTCCGGCGGACCCCTCGGAACCGGCTGAGCGGTCCGACTCGGGCACGGCGAGCCGTGCCGCCTGCTCGGGGCTCAGCACACCGGACTTGTTCACCAGGCCCAGCGGACCGCCGAAGAACTGATGCAGGACACAGCGCGCGCTCACCCCCACCACTCGGGGCGTATGGGGCAGTTTGCGCAGCAGCAGCGCATCGCTGTCCTGGCCGGACGCCGCCCGCGTCGTCGCGACGACCTCGGTGCCGTCGGACAGAACGTGCACCCAGGAGGTGTCGGTGCGGCGGGCCAGCGCCTCGGCGACCGGCACCGCGGCGTCCGGCAGGCACTGCACCCGCACCATCCACACCACCTCGCCGACCGCCGCCGGGTCGGTGAGGCCCAGTACCCGGACCGCCCCCGTCGTCCGCAGCCGGGTGTAGCGGCGGGCCACGGTCTGGTCGGAGACGCCCAGCACCTCGGCGATGCGGCTGAACGGGGCGCGGCCGTCGAGCTGGAGGGCGTGCACCAGCGCCCGGTCCAGATCGTCGTACGCGTCGGATTTCACCGCTCAAAGCTATCCGGTGTCGATTTTTGCCGGCAGGCCCGGTTCCGGCTGGAGGTGAAACCGGTGCGGTGGCGACCGTGAGGGCCACGGGGCAGCGGCGTCGGGCCGGCCCCCTGGTGCCTCTCGGAGATTCCCCATGCGCAGCACATGGTGGCCACTGGCCGCCATCACACTCGGCAACTTCATGCTGCTGATAGACGTGACCATCGTGAACACCGCGCTGCCCCAGGTGGCGCACGGACTGGACGCGTCCTTCACCTCCCTCCAGTGGGTGATGGACATCTACGCGCTGGCGCTCGCCGCGCTGCTCATGGTCGCCGGATCGGCGGCGGACCTCTTCGGCCGACGGCGGCTCTATCTGCTCGGCCTCGCCGTCTTCGCGCTCTCCTCGCTGATCTGCGGGCTCGCCCCCGACGCCGGGGTGCTGATCGCCGCCCGCGCGGTCCAGGGCGCCGGGGCGGCGGCCATGTTCGCCACCAACACCCCGCTGCTGATGGCCACCTACTCCGGGCGCGCCCGCGGCGTCGCCTTCGGGGTGTGGGGCGGTACGAGCGGGGCGGCCGCTGCGGTCGGCCCGGTGCTGGGCGGGGTGCTCACCGAGTACGTCGACTGGCGGGCCATCTTCCTGGTCAACCTGCCGCTGACGGCGATCGCGGTGTGGATCACGCTCCGTACGGTCGGCGAATCGCGTGGTGCGCCGGGAGCGCGCATCGACTGGCCGGGCGCCGTCTCCTTCACCGTCTGCGCCGGTGCGCTGACGTACGGGCTGATGCGGGGCGGCGAGGAGGGCTGGTCCGACACCGCGGCGGTCGTCGCCCTCACCGGTGCCGCGCTCGCGCTGATCGTCTTCACCGTGGTGGAGCGCGGTGCCCGGCAGCCCCTGCTCGACCTGCGGCTGCTGCGCCGCCCGTCCTTCGCGGTGCTGATGGCGGCGGCCCTGCTGCTCCAGGCGGCGGCCTTCCCCTACCTCACCTACGCCGGGCTGTGGCTCCAGTCCGTACTCGGCATGAGCCCGGTACGGGCGGGGCTCGCGGTGACCCCCATGGCGGGCGTCGCCCTGATCGTCGGCGCCGCGGGCGGGCGCCTGCTGGACAAGGTCGCGCCGGGGCGCACGCTCGGCGGCGGACTGCTGCTGGTGGGCGCGGGCGCGCTCGTCAACGGCACGCTGGTGGACGCCTCTTCGGACTGGACGTCCCTCGCCCCGGGCCTGGCCCTGTCGGGCCTCGGCATCGGCCTCGCCATGCCCGTCCTGGTCTCGGCGGCCCTCGGCGCCGCCCCGCCGGAGCGGGCGGGCATGGCCAGCGGCGCGGTGAACACCTTCCGGCAGCTGGGATACGCGCTCGGCATCGCGGTCCTGGGCACGGTCTTCTCGGCCCGGGTACGGGACGCGGTCACCGACAGCGGCGCCGTCCCGCCCCGGTCCTCCGGCCGGGCGGCCGACGCGATCTCCGGCGGCCACGCCGACGCCGTCATCGCCGCCGCCCCACCGGACCACACCGCCGCGGCCCGCGCCCTGGTCCACGAGTCGTTCGCCGTCGGCCTCGACCGGATCTGCGTGATCTCCGGCATCACGGCCCTGGCGGCGGGCCTCCTCGTCCTCACCGTCGTCCGCGACCGCCCGAAGCCCCCGGCGCCACGGCAACAGCCTGACCCGTCCCCGACCGAGCCGGTCGCGGCCTGAGCGCGCCCCGCGTTCACAGCTCGTCCGCAGGCGGTGGAGGGGAAACGGACAAGCCCGGCCGTCACGCTCGCTGTCGTCGGGTAACGCCGAGGATCGGAGGACGAGATGGACGGCAGGGACGTGGCAGGAGCGCGGGCGTGGCGGCGGATGCTGCGGGCGCCGTGGGTCGTGGCCGGTGCGGTCGCGACCGTACTGTTCGGCTCGTCCGCGACCGTGGCCTCGGCCCTCGATCAGGCCAATGCCGCCCCCGGACACACCGTGGCGGCGGTCGTTTCGACGACCGCCGCCACGGGGGAGACCGGCCGCTTCGTCAACCGCTGGCGGCCGTAGGTGCTTTGAGGGTGCTCACTCCTCCCCGGCGAGGGTGAGGGAGCGCATCTTGTGTCCGGCGTACCAGGTGGCGGCGCCGGTCACGGCGATCAGCAGGATCACGCCGGTCGTGAGGCCCACGTCCGAGGTGACCGCCTCGTCCGTGATCTTCTGGGCGATGGCCAGCGACCACTGCTGGACGCTGAGGGTCTTGGCCCCGGCCACCAGGCTGCCGAAGAAGGTTTCCCAGACCAGGGCGTAGACCAGGCCGAACACGACCGCGTGCCGGGTGATGGTGCCCAGCAGCAGGAAGATGGCGCTGTAGGCGACGGACGCCACGGCGGCGGCCACGGCGTAGCCGACCGCCAGGTTGTGCGCGTTGCCGTTGAGGATGAAGCCCGCCAGCAGCGTGGGCACGGCGGAGAAGACAACCGTGACGCCGATCGCGACGACCAGCTTGGTGACGATGATCGTGGGCCGCTTCACCGGCTTGGCCAGCAGATAGATGACCGAGCCGTCGTCGATCTCCGGGCCGATCGCCCCGGTCCCGGCGATCACGCCGATCAGCGGGACCATGGTGGCGATCGCGAAGCCGCCCAGCAGGGAGTTGGCGGTGGCGTCGTCGACGCCGGTCAGCAGCCGTACGGCGAGCGAGATGACCACCAGCAGCGCGGGCAGCAGGAAGAGGATCATCGCGCGGCGGCGGCCGAGCAGGGCCCGGTAGGTGAGCCGGGCGACGGTGGGATGGTAGAGCGCGGACATCGCAGGGGCTCCTTTCAGGCCGCGACGAGGTAGGAGAAGACGCTCTCCAGGGACTCGTCGGAGGGCGAGACCGTGAGGAGCCGGATGCCCTGTTCACGGGCCACACGGGGCAGCAGTTCGGTGAAGCGCGTGAAGTCGACGGCCTGGATGTGCAGTCCGCCGTCGGCGCCGTCGCTCGCGTCCACCTGGATGCCGGTGGTCGACGGGTCGGCGATGAGGGCGGCGGCGAGCGCGCGGTCGTCGCTGGACCGTACGAGATAGCGGTGCGGACGGTCGGTCATCAGCCGCCGGATCTTGCGGAAGTCGCCGGAGGCGGCGTGCCGTCCCGCGACGATCACCTCGATGTGCGCGGCCAGTTGCTCGACCTCCTCCAGGATGTGCGAGGAGAACAGCACCGTACGGCCCTCCGCGCCCATCCGCCGCAGCAGCTCCATCAGCTGCATCCGCTGGCGCGGGTCCATGCCGTTGAACGGCTCGTCGAGGAGCAGCACCGACGGCTCGTGGACCAGGGCGGAGGCCATCTTCACGCGCTGGCGCATGCCCTTGCTGTACGTGGAGATCTTGCGCGACCCGGCGTAGTCCATCTCGACGGTGTCGAGCGCCTTGCGGGCGGCGGCGCGGGGATCGGGCAGCCCGTGCAGCTCGGCGTTGGCGATGACGAACTCGCGGCCGGTGAGGAAGTCGTACATCCCCTCGCGCTCGGGGACGATGCCGATGTGACGGTAAGCCTGCTCGTTGCGCCAGATCGCGGCGCCGTCGAGGGTGACGCTCCCGGTGGAGGGGGCCAGGAAGCCGCCCATCATGTTGATGAGGGTGGACTTGCCCGCGCCGTTGGGGCCGAGGAGCCCGGTGACCCCGGGGCCGATGGTCATGGTCACGTCGTTGACGGCCACGACGTTCCCGAACCAGCGCGAGACGTTGTCGATGGCGATCGTGGTCACAGCCCGACCTTTCGGTAGCGGCGCATCAGCAGCCCGAACGAGCCGGCGATCAGGCCGAGGAGGACGAGGACGTAGACGGCGCCGGGCCCGGCCCCCGGGCCGAAGCCGCCGGGGAACGAGGACTCGGCGCCGAGGAACGCCGTCTGCACCCCGTCGATGATCGTGATCGGCGAGAACAGCCCGAGCCAGCGCACCACGCCGGTGGAGTCCTGCGCGAACGCTATGGCCTGGACGGTGGACACCGCGCCGTAGGAGATGGTCAGGACGGCGATGACGGCGGCGACGCCGAAGCCGCGCCGTGGGGTGACCGCGGCGATGACCAGACTGATGCCGGCGAAGAGGAGTGAGAGCAGTCCCACGGAGACCAGTCCTTGCGCGAAGCCCTTCGTCTGGTCGGCGAAGTCGAGCTTGGCGAGCAGGGCCCCGGCGTACAGGATCACCAGGGGCGCGGCGGTGATCAGGAAGAGGGCGGAGGCCATGGCGCCGAACTTGGCCACCACGTAGTCCACCGTTTCGATGGGACGCGAGAAGTAGAGCGGGATCGTCTTGAAGCGCAGATCGCGGGAGACGGCCTGCGGCGCCTGGGCGGCGATGTAGAGGCCGATGACCGCCTGGAGCATGATCGCGTAACGGGTGTACTCGACCGGGAGCTCCTTGAGCTTGGTCGCGATGGCGACCGAGACGATGATCGCCGCGGGCACGCACATGACGGCGAACAGCAGCATCGGCGCGACCTTGGACTTCGCCGAGCGGCCGAGGCCGTAGGCGCCGCGCAGGCTCTGGGCGAAGAGCGATCGGCGGGCGTAGGCCCGGCCGAGCCGGGGGCCCTCGTAGTGGCGGTAGCCGATGTTGTGAATGACATCGGCGCGCTGTTCCTGGGGCACGGTCTCAGACGGCATCGACGGCACCTCCGTTTCCGTTGCCTTCGCTGTCGCTTTCGCTGTCGGAGCTGAAGATCTCCGCGATGCGGTGGCGGCGCTGTTCCATGCGGACCAGGCCGAGGCCGAGACCGGCGATGGCGTCCCGGACCGCGTCGTACGTCTCCTCGCCCGCGACGTCCACGAGCAGCAGATGGTCGGAGGCGGGCGCCCCGTCCGCGCCGCGGCGCGCGGGCGAGGCGGTGAGCCCGGCCCGGCCGAGGGCG